>JAZNGI010000220.1:0-4896 GCA_045576375.1 Eubacteriales bacterium | reverse complement strand
CGCGCCGCCCGTTTCTATTCCTCCCAGGGTCAGCAGCGGTCTGCCGTGCTGTCTTTGAAATTGGCGGAGGGAGAGTTGAGCCGCCGCTTCACGGGGGAGCCCCCGGTGTTCCTGTTGGACGACGTGCTCAGCGAGCTGGATGCACACCGCCGCAGCTTTATTTTATCTAACATCTCGTCGGGTCAGGTGATCATCACCTCCTGCGATCCCTCGGATTTTTCTTCTCTGCCCGATCTTCATAAGATCCGCGTCACCGGGGGAAGGTATGAGGTTTAACGGCTCGGCAAGAATTCATCCACACAGGAGAACTTATGTTTTTACACATCGGAAACGGCGTGAGCCTGCGAAAAAAAGAGATCGTTGCGATCATTGATATAGATAACGAAGAAACCGCGCTGGGGATGAACGAATACATCCGCGGCATGGAAAAAAAGAAAAAAGTGCACACGGTGGGAACGGAGCTTCCCAAATCCGTGATCATCACCGAAAAGGACGGCGAGCAGATCTGCCACGTGTCGCCCATCTCGGTGCAAACGCTCAAACAAAGAACATTGTGAAGGGAAAGGAAACAACTGTGGAAGAACTTCTCAAATACGACGACCAACAAATCCAGGTGCTGGAAGGACTGGAGGCGGTGAGAAAACGCCCCGGAATGTACATCGGAAGCACCTCTCAAAAGGGTCTGCACCACTTGGTGTATGAGATCGTTGACAACTCCATTGACGAGGCGTTGGCGGGCATCTGCAACAAGATCACCGTCACTCTCCACGATGACGGAAGTGTGTCCGTGCAGGACAACGGCAGAGGTGTGCCCGGAGGCATCCATCCCAAAATGGGCATTCCCACTCTGGAAGTGGTGTTTACCATTCTCCACGCAGGCGGAAAATTCGGCGGCGGGGGATATAAGATCTCCGGCGGTCTCCACGGCGTGGGTGCCAGCGTGGTAAACGCGCTGAGCGAGTGGATGGAAGTGAGAAACTGCAACGGCGGCAAGGAATACACCGAGCGCTTTGAACG
Organism: Eubacteriales bacterium; assembly: GCA_045576375.1. Classification (GTDB taxonomy): domain Bacteria; phylum Bacillota; class Clostridia; order Oscillospirales; family SIG627; genus SIG685. The sequence goes on along the minus strand of JAZNGI010000220.1, from coordinate 3,879 downwards.
GGGCGCGGTGACCCGTCCTTTGCAGTGCGTGGGCGAAACGGAGGACAGCGGTCTTTTCGTGCATTTTATGCCCGACCGACAGATCTTCACCGAAACGGAATTTGACTACACCACCATTCTCAACCGTTTGAGAGAGCAGGCCTTTTTGAACGCAGGGCTGAGCATTGAATTAAAGGACGAGCGGGACTTTGAAAAGCTGGAAAGCAACGTCCAAGCCGCCGATGAGAGCGACGAGTTTGCTCTGATCGACGAGCAGGAGGACGAGCAGAGCCGCGGCTTCAAGAAGGAGAAGGAGAAGAAATATAACCTTCTTTGCTTCGAGGGCGGCATCCGCAGCTTCGTGGAATTCTTAAACGAGAAGAAGCACAACCAGACTCTCCATTCCCAGGTGATCTATTTTAGCGCCGAGGGCAAGGATTGCTTTGCGGAGATCGCTCTGCAATATAACGACGGCTACTCGGAAACCACCATGACCTTTGCCAACAACATCAACACCGCCGAGGGCGGCACCCATGAAACGGGCTTCAAAACGGGTCTGACCAAGGTCTATAACGACTACGCCAAGAAATACGGCATTCTCAAATCCGACGATAAGCTCTTCACGGGAGAGGACGTGAGAGAAGGCTTAACGGCCATCGTCAGCGTGAAGGTCAGCGAGGCACAGTTTGAGGGACAAACCAAGACCAAGTTGGGAAATGCTCCCGTGCGCCCCTTCGTGGATGCTTTGGTGAGAGAAAAGCTGGGCGAGTTCTTTGAGGAGAATCCCGCCGTTGCCAAGCTGTTGATGGAAAAATCCCTCAGCGCCGCCAGAGCCAGAGAGGCGGCCAAGAAGGCAAGAGAGCTCACCCGAAGAAAGAGCCCCTTGGAAAGCGCCTCCCTTCCCGGCAAGCTGGCCGACTGCCGTGACCGCAATCCCGCCAATACCGAGCTGTTTTTGGTGGAGGGAGATTCCGCAGGCGGCACCGCCAAGGACGGCAGAAAGAGCGAATTCCAGGCGATCCTTCCTTTGCGAGGAAAGATCCTTAACGTGGAAAAGAGCCGCTTGGACAAAGTGTACGGCAACCTTTCCATTACTCCCATCATCCAGGCTTTGGGCACGGGCATCGGAGACGATTTTGACATTAACAAGCTCCGCTACGGCAAAGTGATCCTCATGGCGGATGCCGATGTGGACGGCGCTCACATTAAGACTCTGCTTCTCACCTTCTTCTTCCGCTATATGCGCCCCCTCATTGAGCAGGGACATATCTTCTGTGCTCAGCCGCCTTTGTTCCGCGTATTCAAGGGAAAAGAGCAACGCTATGCCTTCAGCGACGAGGAAAAAGAACAGATCCTCTCGGAAATGGGGGAAAAAGCCCAGGCCGAGCGTTACAAAGGTCTCGGTGAGATGGATGCCATTCAGCTTTGGGAAACCACCATGGATCCTGAGCGGCGAACCCTCCTTTTGGTGGACATTGAAGACGCCTACGCCGCCGACGAGGCATTCAGCATCCTCATGGGCGACAAGGTGGAGCCCAGAAGAGAATTCATCGAGCAAAACGCCAAGTTTGTGAGCAATCTGGACGTTTGAGTTTTCCCCGGGGTGTGGGGAAAACCGTGGAAAACACCGCTTAAAAAGGCGAGATTTTGACAAAAAAAGCCTTGAAAGCCAAGGATCTTCCCCATATCGGCGGTTGACAATAATTTTTCCACGAAGTTTTTCACAGGGTGTGGAAAACTTGGGTGTCAGAAAAATAACAGGAGAAAAAAGAAAATGGAACTGAATTTTGAAGGTCAGAACATTCAGCACATAGAGATCGAAAAGGAAATTAAAAAATCCTACATTGACTATGCCATGAGTGTTATCGTGGGCAGAGCCCTGCCCGACGTGCGTGACGGTATGAAGCCCGTGCACCGCAGAGTGCTGTTCAGTATGTTCAAGGACTCTCTGACTCACGACAAGCCCTTCCGCAAATCCGCCACCACGGTGGGTAACGTGCTGGGACACTATCACCCCCACGGCGACGCGGCGGTGTACGACACGCTGGTTCGTATGGCACAGCCCTTCAGCCTGCGCTATCCCTTGGTGGAGGGTCACGGAAACTTCGGTAACGTGGACGGCGACGGTGCCGCCGCATACCGTTACACGGAAGCGAGAATGAGCAGGATCGCCTCGGAAATGATGAGCGACATTGAAAAGAACGTGGTGGACTTCGTTCCCAACTTCGACAACAAGCTCACCGAGCCCACCGTGCTCCCCAGCCGCTTTCCCAATCTGTTGGTGAACGGCTCCGTGGGTATTGCCGTGGGTATGGCAACCAACATTCCTGCCCATAATATGAGTGAGGTCATTGACGGCACGGTGTATCTCATCGACCATCCCGATGCAGACATTCCCGCGCTGATGGAATACATCAAGGGCCCCGATTTCCCCACGGGTGCCACCATTTACGGCACCAACGGCATTTATCAGACGTATATGACCGGTCACGGCAAGATCTTAGTGCGAGCCAAGTATCACTTTGAGACCCACAACAACCGCACCAGCATCGTTTACACCGAGATTCCCTATCAGGTGAACAAATCCTCTCTGGTGGCTTCCATCGGAGATCTGGTGAAGGAAAAGCGTGTGGAGGGCATTGCCGATCTGCGGGACGAGAGCGACATGGATAAGGGCATGCGCATCGTGGTGGACGTGAAGCGAGACGCCAATCCCGAGATCGTGGTGAACCTTCTCTTCAAGCACACCCAGTTGCAGGACACCTGCGCCGCCAATATGCTGGCTTTGGTGGACAACGAGCCCCGCGTGCTCAACTTAAAAGAGATCCTTCAGCATTACATTCGCCACCAGGAAGACGTGGTGACCAGAAAATTCCAATTTGAGCTGAATAAGGCGTTGGCCCGTCTGCACATTTTGGAGGGCTACAAGATCGCCATTGACAACATTGACGAGGTGATCCGTCTCATCCGCGCCAGTAAGTCCGTTCCCGAAGCCAAGCAAGCCTTGATCGAGGCCTTCGATCTGTCCGATGCACAGGGACAGGCCATCGTGGAGATGCCCTTGGGTAAGCTTTCGGGTCTGGAGGTAGACAAGGTGCTGGCGGAAATGGCAGAAAAGCAAGCCTTCATTGATAAGGTGCGGGACATTCTTTCCAGCGAGGAAAAGATCCTGGCCGTGGTGAAGGAGGATCTTCTGGATATTAAGAAGCGCTACGGCGACGAGAGAAAGACCGACATTCAGCAGGCGGTGGACGACATTCTCATTGAAGATCTCATTGAGAAGCACAAGTGCGTGGTGACCGTCACCAAGTCGGGCTACATCAAGCGCATCCACGCCGATCAGTACCAGGCTCAGAACCGCGGCGGCAAGGGCATCAACGCCATGACCACCAAGGAGGAGGACTTTGTCAGCGACATTATCATTGCTCACAGCCACAGCTATCTGTTTATGTTCTCTAACCTGGGTAGACTCTACGTGAAGAAGTGCTACGAGCTTCCCGAGGCGGGCAGAACCGCCAAGGGCACCAACATTGTGAACATTCTTCCTTTGAAGCCCGAGGAGCGCATCACCGCTTTCATCAGCGTGGCCAAGATCGACACGGAGGAATTTCTCACCATGATCACCCGCAAGGGTACCGTGAAGCGCACGCCTCTGCGGCTCTTCCGTCACCTGCGCAAGGGCGGCGTGAACGCCATCTCCCTGAACGAAAACGATCAGCTTGCCTTCGTTGCCAAGACCGACGGCACCAAGGACGTGTTTATTGCCACCAACGACGGCCGTTGCATCCGCTTTGACGAAAAGGAAGTCAGCGTGATGGGCAGAACCGCCCGGGGCGTTCGCGGCATCCGCTTGGACGGCGAGCAGAGCGTGGTGGGAGCTTTGGTCTTGGATAAAGACAG
>JAZNGI010000219.1:0-8377 GCA_045576375.1 Eubacteriales bacterium | reverse complement strand
TCGTTTATCGTTCTGTGTCCGAAGAAACAGCAGGTGTTCGTTTTCATGTGCACCTCTTAAAAGTAAAAGATTTTTTACTTATTATACATTATCTTTCACTTAAAGTAAATACATCTGCAGTTTTGGGCTATAATAATTTGCTCTATTTTTCGGTAAAATGTATGTATAAAGGAAAAGGGGCAACAAAATGAAGACAGAATTTCCGGATAAGTATATTACTCTTGGTTTAAAGATTGCATATTACAGAAGAAAAGCCGGCTTTACGCAAGAATATTTTGCAGAACTTATCGACAAAAGCGTGAGCTTTGTAGGGCAAGTGGAGGGTCCCGGCACTGTGCGCGGTGTTTCCCTTGAAACTTTGTTCAAGATCGCACAAGTATTAAACACCACCCCTTCCAAATTGCTGGAAGAAGATTGATCAAAGACATAAAAAAGATATGCAGAGTTTTCTGCATATCTTTTTTTACTTAGTTTTGTTGAAAGACCGCGCCTTCGTAAACGTTATCAAATCTCAACGATCCGTCTTTATTATACTCTTCGCCAAGATTTTGCTCTGTGACATACTTTTTCCAAAGCGCTTTATGGCCGAAATTTTCTTTTTGAAGCTTGTTTTCGTACCATAACCCAAACTCCTCAACAAAAACCTTATCCTTTTATTGCGCTCCAATCCCAATCCGTGATTTCCACGGTAAAGGTATCATCCGGTTGGCCTGACCAAGCTCTGGAATCTGTATCTGCAGTAGTGATCTCTAAACACATTGAAACTTTTTCAATGGGAAGTGCCGTTTCGATATTATCAGGATAATCACCAATCCAGTGGGTGTAATAACCACTTTCTTGTGCCATAACAGAAAAATCAGTTGACCCTATTAACGGCATATTCACAGAGATATATCCTATTAAATCCATTTGTGTAATTTCAATCCGGCACTTTTTATCAGAAGAGTTCTCAACATAAAATCTGATATGTCCAACTTCTTTTTCATACTCATTTACCCAACCGGTATTCTGCAAAACAACCTTAATACCGTCCTTTTCATAAATCGTTTTGCCTTCGGTATAGTTAACCTGTTCACCCTTTTCGGTTGTCTTGAAAGTTATGGATTCATAATAATTCTTTTCGGTGTCGCCCTCTGCCTTAGTCCAGAAGTAAATGGTACCATTATAAATTTTGGAAATACCACTTTCCGCCAACTCTTTGAGGGGATAATGTATGTTTTTCTCGTTTGTCTCTCCTGCAGCAATTTCAATGTGACTATACCCGCCCATATCTAATCCATTGATGCACACCGACTGAAGCTCAAAGTACAATCTTTTGCCAGATTTGTTTTCAATCTTTAAGGCAATATTCATTCCGCCAGCAGTATTGCTGTTTGCTTCAAAAGCATTAAATGCATAAACATATACTTTTACAATTTCATTTTCAAAAATTGTAGAAGATTCGAGTTCACTTTTACCGCCAACAAATTCAGGAAGAACGATAGTTCCGTCGTCATTTACGAACTTAGGTTCATCGTTTTGGGTTCCTTCCGTGGTTGCACCGGGCACCGAGTTTTGGGTTTCTTCGGTGGTTGCGCCCGTTGCCGATCCGTTTTCGTTGGTCTGGGTGGATGCACCGGTCTGCGCACCGTCGGTGTCGGCGGGGGTGTTAGCATCACCGCCGCAGGCACATAAGCTAACCACCATGATCAAACACAACGCCATACATAATAATTTTTTCATTTTGTATTACCTCCAAAAGTTTTTTACATAATAAAATTCATTTTCAATACTCTACAACGTCAATGCGATGAGTATTTTTCGGATTTGCTCTGCTCTCTCGGGTGGGAGTTTGTTCCGTATGGAATCCCACAGAAGAACGTAGTACAAATTGCTGTGTTCTCGCATCCTTTTTTCCTCCTTACACTGATAGGAGAAACAAGAGACCCGTTTGGTTTTATTTTTTTCAAAAAAATTATTTCTTTTTCAAAACCGCTTCAAATGGGCCTGTATCGAAATAGAATTGGTCTTCTTGGGGTTGGTATCGTAATGTGAGCTCTTGATACCCGGGGTAATCCTCTGACCATCCCGCAATTTCCTCATCCAGAGTCACGTCATAGAAGGTAGAACCCGCATGTAACATCTCTGCCGGTCTACCCGTTCCCGCAAATTCTCGTTGATAGGAGGAACCGTCTGCAACATTCACCGTCAACGTGCCTTCAATGCTATCCTCATCCATTTGGGCGATTTCCAGAATAAACTCGTTTTCATCCGACAGATTCAATCCGATATTGATACCGCCCCGACCTTGCCAAACTTGAAATTCTTCTTTGGTGATCTGCGGGCCAATGTTGCCAATGGCGATGGCTCCTCCGACTGCCAAAACCGCCGTTGCTACCAATCCCGCAACGATCTTCTGCCATAAAGACCACACGACTTTTGCACCGTTCTTCACCAAGGAAGACACGGATAAGCTTGTGCCCGTTGCGGCAGAAACTCCCGTTGCAACGGCTTTTGCCGTGGCAGCCGACATAGCGCTTGCACCAAAATCCGAAGCAAACAACCACAACAAAAGCGGGAGTACACCGGCACAGTGCAGTTTAACATTGTGCTTCTTTTCATAAGATTCTACGGATGCTTTGATTGCTTTTCTTGCATAGTTGAGTCTGCTTTTGACCGTTCCCTCGGATACTCCTTGGATCTGTGCGATTTCTTTAACAGACAATTCATCGTAATAATATAAGATCACGGCAGTTCGCTGATCTTGCGGAAGACCATCGACTATTTTCAGAATTGTCTTCTTAAAATCCTCTTTGTCAAGGTTTTCTTCCGGGATAAACTCCGTTCTGTCTTCCTCGATGGCATCAAAGAGGTTGCTGCCATCTTCATTATCATCTACCAAGGTTTCACGGTTTTGCTTTTTCAGATGTTGCAAGCAATGCCGATATGTAATTTGCCTTGACCAAGCGGGATAAGCCACAGGGTCGTTTAACGTGCTTAGATTTTGAAAAATAGTAACAAAAGTCTCTTGGGTAATATCCGCTGCCAAGGCTTCATCTTTAACGGTTTTTAAGGCAAAGTAATAGACATCGTTATAGGTTTTAGCAAAAAGGTCATTTAATGCCTGATCGTCTCCCGATTGTGCTTTCGCAACAAAAGTCGACAAATTTTCTTTTGTCATATTTCACCTCACCGTTCGGTTTACTACGGCAATAATTTAGAAAACAACGCACCTATCGTATTATAACACTACGGTTGTAAAAAGTCAATCACTTGCAACGGGATGGGGCATAATTGAGCCTTAATTTAGTGCCATAATTGCAACAGCAAACGAGGTGAATGGAATCGTTATAACTCATGAAGATTGCAGAAACATTGTTATTTTGAATGATTTATGGTATAATGAATGCAGTTCGATAAATTTTAGTTTATAGGGGTATTAAGATGATCGATATTACTGCTTGGATGCAAAACTTTTTGCAGACATTAAATGAGACTTTCGCAAACCGTGTGTGGTTTGTTGGTTTACAAGGCGGTTACGGCCGTGGTGAAGCAACAGAAACAAGCGATATTGATATTGTTGTAATCTTGGATGAATTGTCTGCAATGGACATCCAAACTTATAATAGAATGTTGGACACCCTTGCTCACAGAGAATTGATTTGCGGTTTCATATCGGGCACCAATGAAATTATGCATTGGGAGCCATCCGACCTTTTTCAGTTTTGTTATGATACGACACCAATTAAGGGTAGCCTTGACGAAGTGTTGGCACTTACTGATGAGCGTGGGGTGAACAGAGCAATTAAAATCGGCGCCTGCAATATATTCCACGGATGTGTTCACAATATGCTCCACGAAAAGAGTGAAGATATTTTGCGAGGACTGTATAAATCTGCCTCTTTCGTTATACAAGCAATTACTTTTAAGCAAACCGGAAACTATATCAGCCGTCAAAAAGAATTGCTTCAAGTTGTATCTTCCGATGAACGAGTCATTGTCGAAACCTTTTTGAACATAAAAAACGGTGGAACAGTGGATTTTAATTTGATGTCCGAAACATTGTTTGCTTGGGCGAAGAAATGGATTGCCGAAAATAATTAAGCCGATTCCAATTTTTCGGTCAGTTTAATAAGAAGATGCAAAACACCCTATGACTTTTGACGGTCATAGGGTGTCTTCATTTTTTTCATTTGTCGTAAATGTGTCGTAAATCGGTTTTCGTTGGGTTTCAAAAACCCTGTAATACCGCTATTTTACGGCATTTTCGTTAATCAAGGGGTTTCATTGTGGGGAACAGCAGAACGTCGCGGATGGAGGCGCTGTCGGTGAGGAGCATGACCAGGCGGTCGATGCCGAAGCCCAAACCGCCGGTGGGGGCAAGGCCGTATTCCAGGGCGGTGACGTAGTCCTCATCCACCTGGGCGGTGGTGTTGGGGTCTTCGGCGCGCTTGGCGGCTACCTGCTTCTCGAAGCGCTGTTTCTGATCGATGGGGTCGTTGAGCTCGCTGAAGGCGTTTCCGAACTCGGTGCAATTGATGAAATACTCAAAACGCTCGGTGAAAGCGGGTTCGGAGGGCTTTCTCTTGGCCAAGGGGCTGTTCTCCACGGGGTAATCGTAGATAATGGTGGGCTGGATGAGCTTATCTTCCACGTAGGCATCAAAGAGCTCCACGAGAACGGTGCCCTTGGTGGCATCCTTGGGCACGGGAACCTTCAGGCGCTTGGCTTCTTCTCTGGCGGCTTCGTCGCTGTCCCAGGCATAGTAGTCTGCACCGGAATATTTCTTTACAGCTTCCGCCATGGTGAGTTTTTCCCAATGGCCCATGTCGATCTCGTTGCCTTGATACATGATCTTGGTGGAACCGCAGATCTTCTCTGCCAGCATGGTGTTCATTTCAATGACGATGTCCATCATGCCCTTATAATCGGTATACGCCTGATAGAGCTCGATGGAAGTGAACTCGGGGTTGTGCTTGGTGTCCATTCCCTCGTTACGGAAGATTCTTCCCACCTCGTACACCTTATCAAAGCCGCCTACGATGAGCCGCTTTAAATAAAGCTCGGTCTCGATGCGAAGGTACATATCCATATCCAAGGTATTGTGATGCGTGACGAAGGGACGGGCGGAGGCGCCGATCTCAAAGGGAGTGAGAATGGGGGTGTCTACCTCCAAAAAGCCCTTGGAATCCAGGAAGTTGCGGATCTCCTTCAAGATCAGACTGCGCTTTTTGAAGGTGTCTTTCACTTCGGGATTCACAATGAGATCCACATATCTCTGACGGTAGCGGGTGTCGGTATCCTTTAAGCCGTGCCACTTTTCGGGCAGGGGCAACAGGGACTTGGAGAGCAGTGTGAGCTCCTTGGCGTGAACGGAGATCTCTCCCCTTCTGGTGCGGAACACGAAGCCCTTGACGCCGATGATGTCACCGATGTCCCACTTCTTATATTCCTCGAAGGTGTCTTCTCCCACGTCGTCGATCTTGATGTAAAGCTGGATGCGTCCGCTGCTGTCGGCCAGGTCAACGAAGTTTGCCTTACCCATATCTCTGCGGGACATGATTCTGCCTGCCAGGCACACATCCTGATTTTCATACTTCTCAAATTCTTCCTTCACCACGGTGCTGAAGGCATCCACGGGAAACTGAGTGATGGTGAAGGGATCCTTCCCTGCGGCAACCAGATCTGCCAGCTTTTCCCGACGGATCCTTGCCTGTTCCGTTAAATTTTCTCCCTCTTGCTCGATTTCGGGAGTGAGATTTTCGTTGTTCTGCATGGTTTTCTTCCTTTCCTGGGTTGCTCAGCGAATGGAGATCAGCTTCACCTTGATCATACCGCCGGGAGCTTCAAAAGTGACTTCCTCCCCTGCTCTTTTGCCCAAAAGTGCCTTTCCCAAGGGAGATTCGTCGCTGATCTGATTGTTGGCCACGTCCACCTCCGTGGGGCCGACGATCTTATATTCCTCTTCTTCTTCCAGCTCGTAATCGTAGATCACGACGGTCTTTCCCACGTGAACCACTTCGCTGTTTTCATCGTTTTTAATGATCTTCACGGTGGTGAGCAGAACCTCGATCTCGCTGATTCTCTTCTCTACCTCTGCCTGCTCGTTCTTGGCCTCGTCGTACTCACTGTTCTCGGAAAGGTCTCCGAAGCTGATGGCCTGCTTGATGCTGGCAACCACTTCTTTACGTTTGGTGACCTTTAAATATTCCAGCTCCTCCTGGAGATTCTTATAGCCTTCTTCGGTAACGAAAATTTCTTTGGTCTGCATAGCCTGTTTTCCTCTCAAAAAATATTATAATATTTAATTTACGGTTGAGTGACGTACTTCAAGGGATCCGTGTGGGAGCCGTTGACGTAGATCATAAAATGGAGGTGAACGCCGAAGGAATACCCGGTGTTTCCCGTTAAGCCGATCAGGTCGCCCTGCTTGACCTCTTGATTTACCTTGACATAGATCTTGCTCAAATGAGCGTAAAGACTTTGGATTCCGCTTCCGTGATAGATCACCACATAGTTCCCGTAGGACCAATGCCAGCCTGCTACCAGAACCTTTCCGCTGGCAGTGGCAAAGGTGTTGACGTGGGTGGAGTTGGTGGGAATGTCCAGCCCCGTGTGCGAGGAGCCCTTATATTTCTGGCTGATCCTGCTGTATTTTACCGGCACGGGCCAGATGAAAGCGCCGCCGGTATACTCCCGCTCTTCTTTGGCTTTGATCTGAGCCGCCAGAGCCTTCATATCGGCATCCAACTGATTCTTGGCCGCCTGGACCTCTTTTTGAGTTTTGGTGAGAACGTCCACGTCGGACTGAATGGAATTGAGGTAGGCCTCGGCTTCTTTCTTTTTGGTTTCCAGATCCACCTTCTGCGCCTCATTTTGTTCCTTCAGCGCCACGCTCTGCGCCTTGGTGGCCTCCAGCTCGGCTTTTTTTTCGGACACGTCTTCACGGTTCAGGGTCAAGCCCTCCAGGATCTTCTGATCGTTGGTGAAAAGATCGTTCATCACTTCCACGCGGGACAAAAGATCGCTGAGACTGGCAGAGCCCAGGAGAAAATCAATGTACTCCATGTCTCCGGTTTCCTGGGCAAAGATCAAGCGTCGCTTGATGATCTCATAATCTGCGGCGATCTGCTGATCCAAGGAGTCGATCTGAGCCTGAGTCTCCCGAATCTTTTCATCGCAGGCGGCAATGAGCTGTTGGGAAAGCGCAATTTTATCCCCGATGGCTTCAATTTGCTGATCCAAAAGCTGTTTCTGCCGCAAAACGGATTGCTTATCCGCCTTAGCCTGGGCGATTTCCTTGTTCAACTGGTTTAAACGGTTGTCAATCGACCCCATTTGGTTTTTCAGATTCTCATAATCCTTTTTATCTTCCTGCACGGTGCTTTCCGCCACGGCAACGGCAGGAAAGCCCCCCACGAGGACCGCCCCGAACATGAGGACGGCAAGCATGGCGCATATACTGCGTTTCCAATTGGAATGCTTCATGGATCCTTTCCTTTCCTTAGGTTGTTTCACTTGTTCAACGCGGCCACCGCCGCCTGAAGCTGGGTGTCTTCTTCAAAGCTGAGGGTATACAGACTCAATTCGTGCTCCGGTGCCAGGGACGTTTGCACATCACAGGTCAAACCCTTATTATGAAAGCTCTCCGAAACGGGAGGAGCAAAATAGCGGGTAGTGATCACAAGACCCGAAAGATCCGCCAGCTTGACAGAGGTGAGGATGGCGGCATCTCCCGCGGTTTTTTCTCCCACCACCAACGCGCCCGCGTTATCTCTCAGAGAAGCGGCGAACAACTCCGCGGAGGATGCGGTGATGCTGTTGACGATCACTGCCGAGGGCAACGAAACGCTGTGCTCGGGAGTGGAGTTCACCACGGTGACGTCGTCCTTGGAGGCGTAGGTACGGGCAAGGGGACGGTCGGAAACCAGATAATCCAGCATTCTGGTGACCACGTCGAAGCTGCCGCCGGTGTTGTTGCGAAGATCGTACACCATGGCCTTTGCTCCTTGGGCGCAAAGGCTATCCACCGCGGTTTTGAATTCCTCCTCGGTGAGTGCGTTTACGGAATAGATCCTCACGTAGCCCACGGAATTTTCCAGCATGGAATAGCTGAGGGTCTGCACGCGGATGGCTGCAAAGGACAGCTCCAGCTCCACGGACTGCTCTCCCCGCTTGAGGGTCAGGCTGACAGAGCCGCCCTCTTCCCCGTAGAGCTTGGCTCTTGCGGCCGTGTAGCCGATCTGCGCCACGGCTTGTCCGTTCACGGCTTCAATGACGTCTCCGGGGACGACCCCCGCTTTTGCGGCGGGAGAGGCGTCAAACACGCGGTAGATATACATTTGCTCGGAGCCGGAAAGATAGGTGGTGTTCACCCCGATGCCGAAGCGTTCACCAG
>JAZNGI010000218.1:0-4701 GCA_045576375.1 Eubacteriales bacterium | reverse complement strand
GAGACGTTGCATGGGCACCAAAAACCGTTTTCCGATCTCCCACGCATCCTCTCCCTTCTCGGGGTAGTAAACGATCACGTCGCTTCGTTGTGAGGCTTGGGATTTTCCGAGTCTCTGCAGATCCACGATTCTGGCAACGGTTTTCTTCTCCGTGAACAGTCCTTGCGCCTGCACCAAAGCACGGATGCGGATCTCTCCGTTTTGGATCTCACAGTCGATTTCCCGCACGCCTGCCATCAGTTCCAAATGAATGGGGGCACCCTCGCCAAAGTATTCCGCTCCCGAAGCCGCATTCAAAAGAGTGTCGAATTTCACTTCCTCCTTCAAGGCAAGAGTTTGCCCGTCGGATTTAATGCCCAGCATACTCAGCTTCAAGTCTCCCTGCATCCGAATTCCCTGCTTCTCCGCAAGGCATTTCCCGGGGGAAACACTCGCCCGAATCATTTCCAGGCTCTCAATTTCCGGCTCCTTCAATGCCACGCTTGCCTCCACCCAGGCAGAGCTTTGAAAATCAGAAACAATACTCTCCGTTTCCAGTTTTTCTTTTTCAAAACGGATCTCGTCCTCGGTGGAATAGCAGTCTACAAGACACTCGATCTGCTGATTTTCATACACAGCGGCGCAAACAAGATAACTCATTTCTATGACGATCTTTCTCTGTTCTCCCCCGGTGTCTTCCGCGGCACTGACCTTCAGATCCGCAAGGTGGCATTGAAGAGAGCAAAGCTGAGAGGAATCGCAGTCGGGAGCTTCCAGACTGTCCTTGATCTCCAGAGGCTGCAGAAAACTAACGGGAGCACACGCCGCTTCGGGATCCTCTTCCGGAAGATAGGAGCATTCCGCCACGGCAAGAAGAGAAAACACAACGCGGTCTTCCGACAAGACTGCGCTCTGAACGAACAGATCCGCATCGCAATCTGCCAAGGTTGCCACGGCGGGATGTTCCCGAGGCAAAACGATTTCTTCTTTAAGGCTCATTTCTTTAGTAAAGCACCGACGGAGTCTGCTTGCGTTTACGGATTCCCGCTTGGTTTCCAAGGCCCCGCCTTCCTCTTCCCATGCAGAGCAAAGAATGTTTCCCTTCACACCGGCGCTCACGGCCAGATCACATCGGAGCTGCAGTTTTCTGGGGCCCAAGGGACGGCACACCACATTCTCCGGCTTCAACTCCGAGATCGCCCAAAGCTCCTCTCCGTCAAACAACTCATCCACCGCCGACTCATTGGTGTAGGTAAACTCAACGGGAATCACACAATAACACAGTTTTCCCTCTCCGTTTCTGCGCCCTGACTGATAAAGGACACCGAATTCACAAACACCGCTGATCTGCACTTCCGCTCCCTTGGTGCCCGGAAAAGCCGCCTGATTTCCGATTCGCACCCCGCAGGTGCATCGGACGATCTTATTCACGTCCTCCAGAAATTCGGCCAGCTCCTGCTCGGTCTCCACCTTCAGAGTGCCCGTGCATTGGCAAAGGGTTTTCAATAATTCCATCTGATCGTGTTGACTTGACATAGTTCTTCTCCTTACGAATTTGATTTCACGCTACAATATATCTTGTAATCTTTCAACTTATTCCTTTATCACACGTTTCTTTGCTTGAGCATATATTTTTTCAGCTTCTCCAAGGCGCTTTTCTCCAGGCGGGAAACATATGAACGGGAGATCCTCATTGCTCTTGCCACCTCCCGTTGGGTGATGCCTGCCTTGCCGTTGAGTCCGTAACGAAGGATAACGATCCTCCGTTCCCGCGGGGTCAGCTCCGTGCGGATGCCCCGCAGGGCCGCCGCGGCTTTTTCCTTCAGATCGAGATTTTCCACAAGATCTTCTTCCACGCAAACCACGTCAAGGTAAGTCAGGGGATTGCCGTCCTTATCAAACTCAATGGCATCGTTGATGCTCATTTCTCCGGACAGCTTTTTCTGCCCCCGAAAATACATTAAGATCTCGTTTTGAACGCATTTTCCTGCATAGGTTGCAAATTTGGTTCCGTTGGCAAGGTTATAAGAATCAATGGCTTTGATCAACCCGATGGTTCCGATGGAGATCAGATCCTCCTGCTCCCGATGGGAAGCATAGTATTTTTTAATAATATGGGCTACCAGGCGCAGATTGTGACGAATCAGCTTTTCTCTGGCAGCCCGATCCCCCTTTTTGCTCAGATGGAAGGCTTCTTTTTCCTCTTCCTTGGATAACGGCGGCGGGAAAACATCGTTCCCGCTTACCCTCAGCGTTAAAAAACAAATGCCGGACAGTAATACCAACAGTCCCTGTGACAGCATATTCCCTTCTCCTTTTCGGCTTATAGTGTAACTATATGCGTTTTTTTATCTGCCAATGAACAAAATCTTGTAAAAAACTAAAAGATATGTTACAATGTTTCGCAGAAGAATTAGGAGGACGATTATGCTGTATCCTGTGGTAGATATCGGTGCAAACACGGTGAAAATGGCAATGTATGACAGCCAGAGCGACGAGTGCTTTTCCCCTGTGATGTTTAAAAGCCATCCCTTGCATTTAATTGATAAAAGAGAACACGGATGTATGACTCAAGAAGGTATTGCTTTTCTGAGCAATATTCTTACCGAATTCAGCACCCTTTGCCAACAAAAGGGCGGCTGGGAACGGATGCGCTTATTTGCCACGGCGCCTCTGCGCGGCATTCGCAACGCTAAAAGCGTTGTGGGACAAATGAAAGAACAGTTGGGAAAGGAAATCCGCATTCTCTCCCCTCAGGAAGAAGCTCACTATTCGTTTTGCGGCATCTGCGCCACGGAAAACGTCAAGGACGGCTTGATGATGGATATGGGCGGCGGTTCCACGGAGTTTTTGGCCTTTCGCGGGGGAAAGGAAGAAAATATGCATTCCTTCCGATTCGGCTGCGTGAGCTTAACGGAAAAGCTTTACCGATACGGTGTTTCCAATTTGCAGACCTATACGAACCGCAAGCTGAAGACGGTGACTTTTGTGAAAAGCAACACCCTGCCTCTCTTTCTCACAGGCGGCAGCGCCAGGGCCGCTCTTACCGCAAAAAAGATTCTTTACGGCGGCGGAGACGAAATTACCGTGGAGCAGCTTTACACCCTCATTAACGACTTGGGCAGAGCAGAGGAATCGGTGAAGGAGCGGTTGGAAAGCCTGATCAGAGAGCGCGCTGAGCAACTTCCCGCCGTGGTGTTTTCCCTTTATTGCATTCTGTGTGTCACAAACTCTCCCGTTGCCAAACTGGCAAGAGGCGGCGTGAGAGAGGGCTTTGTTATGGAATGGATGAAAGAAGAGGGCGTTCTCCCGTGAGTGAAACTCTTTAAATAAAAGAAAAAGCCTTTTCATCGGAGAAAACTCTCCCCGAAGAAAGGGCTTTTTTCTCCCCTTGACAAAAAAGGCGGATAAGGATAAAATATATTGGTAACAGTTTAAGATTTCGCGGATCTTTTGCACAAAGCAATCCCGAAAGAGAGGTGGGTGCAATTATGTTTATAGATAAGGTTGACATTTACATCAAGGCGGGAAACGGCGGCAACGGCTGCGTTTCCTTTCGCAGAGAGAAATACGTTGCCAAGGGAGGTCCCGACGGAGGGGACGGCGGCAACGGCGGCAACGTGATCTTCAAGGTGGCTCAAGGAGAAAACACGCTCCTGCCCTTCCGCTACAGACGCAAATTCGTTGCCAAAAACGGGGACGACGGTATGCCCCAAAAATTTCACGGAAAAACCGCGGACGACCTTGTGATTCCCGTTCCTCCCGGAACCCTCATTAAAGATAAGGCCTCGGGAAAAGTGATCTTTGATATGTCCAAAAGCGAAGAATACGTGGCCGCTAAGGGCGGAAAAGGCGGCTGGGGCAACGTTCATTTTGCCACTCCCACCCGCCAGGTGCCCAGGTTTGCCAAGCGAGGAACTCTCGGAGAGGAAAAAGAAGTGACCCTGGAGCTGAAAATGCTGGCAGACGTGGGATTGGTGGGCTTCCCCAACGTGGGAAAATCCACGCTCCTCTCCATGGTGAGCGCGGCCAGACCGAAAATTGCCAACTATCACTTCACCACCCTGTCTCCGATGCTGGGCGTTGTGAGCGCAGACGAGGGAGCCAACTTTGTGATGGCAGACATTCCCGGGCTCATCGAGGGCGCCAGCGACGGCGCGGGGTTGGGACACAATTTTCTCCGCCACGTTGACCGATGCCGCTTGTTGGTGCACGTGGTGGACGCTTCGGGAAGCGAAGGCAGAAACCCCGTGGACGACATTGAAGCCATCAATCTGGAATTGATCAAATACAGCGAGGAATTGGCCAAACGCCCTCAGATCATTGCGGCTAACAAGAGCGACGTGGGCATCAGCGATGAGATCCGCCAAGAGCTGGAGGACTACTGCAAAGCCAACGAGGTGGAGCTTGTTTACATTTCCGCCGCCTCCAACCAAAACATTAAGCAGTTGCTTAGAATCGTATGGCAGAAATTGCAAACCCTCCCTCCCATGAAGGAATACGAGGCGGAATTCGTGCAGGAAGAAGAGATACCCAAGGACTTCTCCTTTGAGGTCAATAAGGAGGGCGACGTATTCTATGTCACGGGCGCCTGGTTGGAGAAGCTGATCGGGAACGTGAACTTCACCGACTACGAGTCTCTCTCTTTCTTCCAGAAGATGCTTCGGGAAAAGGGTGTGATCCAGGCATTGGAGGATGCCGGAATCAATGAAGGCGACACGG
>JAZNGI010000217.1:0-7608 GCA_045576375.1 Eubacteriales bacterium | reverse complement strand
GGGAAAGTGGAGCGGGTGATGGGAATCGAACCCACGTGGTCAGCTTGGAAGGCTGAAGTTCTACCATTGAACTACACCCGCATATTCAGTCGGCAAGAAAACTGCTTGAATATAATACCATAGCGGGGGAGATTTGTCAATTGTTTTTTGAAAAAAAGATAAAAAAGTTTTTTGAGAAAGGACATCCGGGGAAAAGCCCCCGGATGGGAAAGGCTCAAGGTTTTTTCTGGCTTGTCACGGTGAGAGATACCGACACCCCCAGACAAACAAGGCAGAGGCACAGGGCGCTGATTTGCCCGAAGAGATGAGTGAACAAAAGAAAATAGGGATCAAAAAAGGAATAGAGGCACAAAAAGGCCTCTCCTGCGGCAAGGAGGGAGAACAGGAGCACGAGGGGAAGAGCAAGGAAGCCTTCCTTCTTTAAGAAAAGAACGTTCAGGAAAAACAGGAGGCAGAGGATCAAGAGCAGTGTTTTGGTGTACACGTGATCGTAGAAGGACATGGCACTGTTGACAAAATTGATGCATACAAACACGGCGCACATCACCGAGAGCACCGTTGCTCCGTGGGAGGAAACGATTTTCAGATACTTCATGATTTGCCTTCCTTGGGATCGTCTGCAATGTAAATAATGTCGCTGATCTTTCTTCCGCCGCGGGTGGGGATGTTGTGAAGCTCGCCCAGATACGCCATGTTGGCGCTTTGGCCGCCGTCTAAATTATAAGCCCGCACGCAACCCAGATCTTCAAACAGTTGAGCAAGCTCGGTGAGGGTCATTCCCATGGAATAGCCCTCCTGCCTTCCGTCCACCACCACCAGAACGTAGTGTCCGGGCTCGTAGTAACCGATGGCGCAACGGGGATTCTTTCCGGCAATGCCCGAGTCAAACTCTTTTATGGCTTTGCCGTTTTTGTCAAGAAGTGCGGGGCCGAAGTCCCAGGTCTGATACACGCCGCCCGCCACCGCTTTTTCCGGATCGAATTCAGAGGAGCGGTAGGTCTCCATGGTGCCGTCGTAGTACAGGGCACAGACCTGATAACAGCGGGTGGTGCGGTATACGGTGCCGTTGCGGATCACCCGCCCTCGCTCGCGCACGCCGTAATAATCGCCGCTGGTGGCAAGGATGGCGCCGTTGTCCTTTGCCATATCTGCCACGTATTGGGTAACGCCTCGGGAATAGCTGCCCTCGGCGAAGGCGGTTTTCAGGTAGGTGATGTTGCGCAGATAAATGTCTGCTATGTAATAACAAAGATCGTCTTCTTGCACGGTGGTCATGGTCAGATGGATGTTTTTGCTCTTATAGCCGTTCTCATCGCAGACCACGGTGTCGTCGTCAAAAAACTTGTCCGGGAAATTTTGGCTCCAGTCGGGAAGATTGGAGCTGTCCACGTTCACGCTTCCGTAACCGCTCTGGCTGTATATCACGGGCATTACGTGGTGAAAATAGGCGTAGATCAAAAGCCCCGCACCGATCAGAAGCAGATCTGCGAGAAAGAGAAGAGGGAGGCGTTGTTTTCTTGTCATGGTTTCTCCTTTCCAAGGAAAATATTCGCCTTGCCTTTATTTTACACCAAACGAGAAAATAACTCAATATCTGTTGCAATAAATTCAAAAAATCGAAACAAAAAAATATTTATATTTCCCTTCCATGAAATTCTTGGTTTGTTATTGCTTTTTTTGAAAATGTGTTGTATAATGATGGGGAGTCAGAAGTTGAGGTGTACGCAAAAAGTTTGTTTTGTGCGCTTCGGCTTTGGGAAAAGGAGAAGAATGAATGGAACTTACCTTTGAGAAGCTGCTGAAAATGTTAAAAAAGCAATGGGTGCTGGTCGTTGCCGTCATCCTGCTTTTCTCCTTAGCGGCGTTTTTGTTGTCCGCTTTTATTATGAGTCCCGTTTACACTTGTGAGATGAAGTTTCGCGTGAACGTAAGTAATGCGGGAATGTTGAACCTTACCGACAGCGCTCGTCTGGTTACCTTGGTTACGGATGTGATTGAGCGAATCAAAGCAGATGCGTTTTATAATTTGGCCAGCGCGAACACCGGTGGATATTTTAGCGCCGGTGACGTGGAAAAACGCGTGCAATTCACTTTGGTGGAGGAAGCTACCGTGTTCTGGATGAGCGTGACTGCCTCCACTCCCGAAGAGGCGTTTCTTTTAGCGCAGGCGGTGGAACAGGCCGCACCGGAGCACATTCGCAATAACGGCGAGATTTACGCCATTCAGAATTTGGTGCTTGCCAAGTACCCGCAGTCTCCTTCCGGCCCCAGTGTTATGAAGTACACCATCGTTGGCTTCGTGCTGGGTGCGGCGATCGCTCTGGCAACTGTGATCGCCATCGACTTTTTTGACCGTCGCATCAAGAACTCGGTGGATCTGACAGAACGATTCGGGCTGCAGATTTTGGGCGTAGTTCCTTATTTTGGTGTTCCCGGGAAGAAGGTGAAAAAATGAAACAGGTTTCCAAAAACATTGAAACGACGAGCGACGCCCAGGCAAAATTCGCCGTTCGCGAGGCTTATCGTACCATTCGTAACAACATCAGCCTTTCCTTGATCAAGAGCGGATGCAAGGTCGTTTTGTTTACCAGCGCTCTTCAGGGAGAGGGAAAGACCATCACCTCTTCCAACGTGGCATTCAGTATGTCTCAAACGGGCAAGCGGGTGCTCCTGATCGATGCGGATCTGAGATTGCCCAGAGTTCACCGTGCGTTGAAGCTGGATAACGAAAAAGGTCTGAGCAACGTTTTGGGCCAGCTGTGCACCTTCGAAGAAGCAGTGTGTCACACCAAGTACTCCGATCTTGACGTTCTCACCGCGGGGATCAAGGTTCCCAACCCCGCAGAGCTTTTGGTAAGCGATGCTCTGAGAGAACTTTTGGAGGTTATGAAAGAGCGTTACGACTATATTTTCATCGACACGCCCCCCGTGTGCGCCGTGTCCGATGCACTTCCCTTGGTGAAATTGACCGACGGGGTCATCCTGGTGGTGCGCCAGAACTTCTGCACCCATCCTGCCGTTAAGCAGGCTCTGGAAGCCTTCCGTATGATCGAAGCCAAAGTGTTGGGTGCGGTTTTGAATTCCGCAGACACTGAGGACACCTCCGCTTCTTACAGCAAATACGGCTACGGAGAGGGTTTTGCTGAGGTCGAAACGGAATAAGCCGAGGCAGGTTGCTCGGTATCCATATCAGATCCCGGGCGTGAAAACCGTCCCGGGATCTTTTACTCAAATGAAACAGGGAGGAAACCTTGTGAAAAGAATCGCGGTTTGTTTGGCCTTATTGTGCGCTGTTTTTCTGGCTTCCTGCGGGAACGGCAACAGCGGAAAGTGGTATGATTTTGCGCTTTCGGAATATATTTCGGTAGGAGAGTATCGGGGAGTGGGCTACGCCCCCGCTCAAGGAGAGAGTGTAACGGAGGAGGCGGTGGACGCCGAAATCAACCGTGTGCTCCGTGAGCACTCCTCCCAAGAAGATCTCACCGAGGGAAGCTACGCCTTGGGGGACGAGATCAAAATTGATTTTGAAGGCGTGTACGAGGGCGAAGTTTGCCGCTCCTCCCAGGGCTACACCACTGCCATCGGCGCCGAAGGCTTTTTTGCGGATTTTGAAGGCGGGCTGACCTCGTTGGTGGGCACTCCCATTGCCGGGGAGCACAAGCTTTCTCTCACCTTTGCCGCAGACCACGCCGATCCCCGATGGGCGGGAAAAACTTTGGAATTCACGCTGAAGGTCCAACGGGTCACCCGCTACTATACCGCCGTTTTGGATGACGCTTTCGTGGCAGGTCTGGAGCTGGGAGTGGGCACCGTGGAGGAATATCGGTCTTTGATCCGCACTCAGTTGGAACAAAGTGCCGCCGATGCCGCCCACGCCGCGGATCTGGAAGCGGTTTGGGAAGCGGTGCTCAATGGTTGCACCGTTGCGCAGTACCCCAAGGACGAGCTGGAAAGCTACGTGCAGTATTTCACTTCTCTGTATGAAACCCAGGCGCGGGAAGCTGGAATGGATACCGACGATTTTATGATGCTTTACTACGGGATCACCCGGGAGGAAGTTCTGGAGGACGCCAAAGGGGTGGTCAAGCAAGACCTGGTGCTGTATTCTCTCTGCGAAAAGGAAGCCGTTGCTTTCGATCAAGCGGAGTATGAAAGCTATGCTTCCCGCTTGTGCCGGGAAAAAGGCTTAAAGAGCGTGGCAGAGTTAGAACAAACCTATTCCCGCCGCTACGTGGAGAAAAGTCTGTTGCTGTCAAAGCTGCAGGAGCAGCTTCTCGCCTGGGCACAGCCTGCATCCTCGGCCCCTGTATCCTCGGCCCCTGCATCCTCCGCAGCATAAGAAGAGGGAAGCCGACCTTGTTTTGATGAAAGGAAACGCAAATGAAAAAAGTTTTGGTTTTGTTTTGCGCGGCAATGTGCGTGGTGCTTCTTTTGGTGTCCTGTGCCGCTGCAGGCGGGGAATTGCAAAAGAAGCCGGGAACGGTGGATCATAACCAAGTGATCGGCGCCGAAAAGGAAAGCAACGAACAGACTGCTCCCGCATCTTCTGCGGCCGCATCCTCAAGTAAGGCTCCCGTCAGCTCTGCCGTGCCCGTCAGTTCCGCCGTGCCCGCCACCACGGTTTCGTCTCAGCAGAGCGGAACGGTGCGGGACGATCAGGAAGCGGCGTTTCGCCTGCGCCTGGAGTGGACGGCTTCGGTGCAAGGAACGCAGGTGACGGTGAACACCCAACTGTTTTTGGATTGCTATTCTCTCACGGTTGCATCGCGAAAAAGCGGTGAGCTCACCGTGAACGGAGAGAAGAGAAGCTTCTACACGGAGGCAATTGATCAAACGGAGAACCGACTCACCTCCCTTCCCGTGGATCAGGCCCAATTCACCTTCGATCTGGAAGAGATCCCTCCTCAGGGCATTCCCGTGGAGGCACAGTGGAATTTTAACGGAGCTTACGGCGGTCAGAGCATTGATGCCTTGACCTTGAGTGAAATCATCGTGATTGGCGGGTAAACAATGAAAAAGAAAAAGAAAAGCTATTCCGTTGGCGCCACGGTGGCGCTGGCGGCCGTGTTTCTGGTGGTGTGCGTGGCAGTGTGCATCGCCCTGTTGGTTCACAGTTCCTCGGGAGGATTGTCGCCGGACGACGGGTCCGGTGTGAAACCTCCCCAGGTGAACGGCGATTCGGGCCAGAACGGAACCGATCCCTTTGACACCTCCGAGTCAAGCAAAAAGCCCGTTGCCCTCACGAGAAAAGAGAACGTTTATAACATTATGGTGGTGGGAAGAGACGCCGCCGGTTCCAATACCGACGTGATCATGGTCTGCTCCTACGACGTGAAAAACGGCTCCATGGCGCTGATGCAGATCCCCAGGGACAGCTACGTGGTGGATCCCATTAACGACGGGAAAACCAAGAAGATCAACGCTATCTACGCTTTGGCGTATAACCAAGCCACCAAGCAGGGCATGAGCGGCACCCAGCGGCAAAAATACGCTTTGGATTATCTGGAAGGTGTGGTGGAGGACACTTTTGCCATCACCGTTGACCGCTACGTGTACGTGGATCTGAAAGCCTTCCGCCAGATCGTGGATATCATCGGCGGCGTCACGGTGGACGTTCCCGCCGATATGGATTACGACGATCCCGAGCAGAACCTGCACATCCACATTAAAAAGGGAAGGCAAAAGCTCAACGGCAAACAAGCGGAGGGCTTCGTGCGTTTCCGCAAGGGATATCTGGAGGGGGATCTGGGCCGATTGGATGCCCAAAAGCTCTTCCTCAGCGCTCTGCTGGATCAGCTTCTCAGTGCCAACAACCTCACGAAGATCCCTCAGTTGATGAGCAGTGCCTATGAGTATATGGTCACCGACCTTTCTCTTTCCGATGTGACCTATTTTGCTTCTTCCATCGGCGGCCTTGACACCTCCTCGATCTATATGCTCACCGCTCCCGGGGAAGCCTTTGTTTCCGAAAGCAAAGCCTCCTTCTACAGTCTCTATCAAAAAGAGTGTCTGGAGATCGTGAACAAGTATCTGAACTGTTACACCACCGATATGACCGCAGACCAAATGACTCTCAAGGAAATGAGCCACAAATCCTCCGATTCCAAGGGCGATGTGTCCAGCGCCGACGATTGGGTGAACGATTCTGTCTTTATTCCTCGGGTCTGAGGATCTTTGCATTATATGTCGAAAAAAGGAAATTATCCATGAATGATCTGAATCAACGCAAACGCCCGATTCCCGGCCGCGCCCTGCGAACTCCCTCCCAAAGCGGCACGAAGCTCACCAATAAGCAAAGGTTTCTGGCAAGATATTCCCGCCCTCTTTTGTTCATAGGGATCTATTGGATCTTTGCCATCGTGTTCCGCTTGCAGAATTCCGCCGCCTATTTCTTTGACGGTCTGCTTCTCACCCTGCTTTTCACCACGGTGTCCGCCGTGTTTGCCCACGTGGTGAGCAACACCGTGAAACCTCAAAGATGGCGCTTTGTTACGGGAATGGTGTTTTTGCTCCTCCCTATGGTGCTCTATCTTTCCCAGATGGTCTATTACACCATTTTCAAGCAGTTCTATTCCGTATATTCCGCGGGCAACGCGGGTCAGGTGCTGGAGTTTTGGAAGGATATTCTTTGGGGCATCTTCCAATGTCTGCCCTTCTTTTTCATCTTCTTTGGCCTGTTCTTCCTTTTTGTGTTCTACACCAAAAAGTTTGAGCCCGCTCTGCCCCGTTTGAAAAAACGGTACCGTTGGGAAAAGCTTTTCGGGGTGGTCGTGCTGCAACTGTTCCTCACCTGCCTGCTGATCCCCTGTGCCACCGATTCCAGCTCTGCCTATGCCCGCTTCTTCGGCCAGGAGGATCTGTATACCTCCTATCACACTGTGGGCGCCGTGAAATCCTTTGAGCTGGATTTTATGCGGCTGATCCTGCCCCAATCCGCAGGCTCCGAAGCTTTGGATAAAACGCCCTCCCAATTGCCCGAGGCGCCCAAGAACACCGAGAGCGGCCCCGTGAATACCCAAGAAGATCCCACCCAGGGCGCCACCCAAGAAGATCCCACCCAGCAGCTTCCCGTCGTCTACGGGGACAACGTGATGGAGATTGATTTTGCCGCCCTTGCCCAAGGGGAGAGCAACAGCGCCGTAAAACAGCTCCACAACTATTTCTCCCAAGTCACTCCCTCCAAGAAGAACGCCTACACGGGTCTTTACGAGGGCTACAATCTCATTTGGATCACGGCGGAAAGCTTCCACACCGTGGCGGTGCACCCCGAGATCACGCCCACCCTGTATCAGATGACCCACGGCGGCTACTATTTTGAAAACTTCTACAACGCCTCCTGGCCCACCTCTACCACCGACGGGGAATACGCAGTCTGCACCTCTCTCATTCCCAAAAGCGGTGTTTGGAGCTTCAAGGAATCCGGTGGGGGCGACGACGGCAAGGACCCCAATCTGATGTATTTCTGCTTGGGCAATCAGCTGGGACGGATGGGATATAAAACCACCGCCTATCACAACCATACCTATACCTACTACCGCCGCGACCTTTCCCACCCCAATATGGGCTATACCTTCTGGGGTCTGGATCTGAAGGGAGACTACGAGTATA
>JAZNGI010000216.1:0-1935 GCA_045576375.1 Eubacteriales bacterium | reverse complement strand
CGGTGCGGGGGTCGCCGCCGATATCCACGATCTGCGTGGCAAGGGAGCTGACAAAATATCGGTCGTGGCTCACGGCGATCACGGTGCCGTCGAACTCCCTGACGGCGTTTTCCAGGGCTTCGCGGGATAGAATGTCCAGGTGGTTGGTGGGCTCGTCCAGAATGAGGAGATTCACCTTTTGCTGCATCAGCTTGGCAAGGGTCAATCTTGCTTTTTCCCCGCCGGAAAGCTCGTCCACGGTTTTGAACACGTCGTCACCGAAGAAGCCGAACAGGCTCAGCAAACGGCGGGTGCGCTCCATGGAATCGCTAAACTGCCAAAGCTCCTCAAACACCGTGTTCGTGGCCGTCAGCTCCTGGTTTTCCTGGTCGTAATAGCCCGGCTTCACGTTATAGCCAAACTCAAAGCTTCCCGATGAGGGAAGGAGCTTGGAGCAGAGGATCTTTAACAGCGTGCTTTTTCCGCAACCGTTGGGACCCGTGATGAAAAGGCGGGAATTCCGCTTTACTTCAAAGCTCAAAGCAGTAAAGAGCGTTCGGTCCCCAAAGCTTTTGGAAAGGGAGCGAACGGTGAGAACGTCGTTCCCCGAAGCCAGGGAAGATTCAAAGGAAAAGCGGATCGCCTTAGGCTCGCTGCCGGGGCGCTCCAGCTTGGTCATCCGCGCCAAGGCCTTTTCACGGCTTTCCGCGGCAATGATGTTTCTCTCCCGATTCCATTGGTGCTGAAGCTTGATGAATTCTTGGATGCGGCGGATCTCCTTTTGCTGATCCCGATAGCGCTTTTCGGCATCTTCCCGATTCTTCTTTTTGAGTTCCCGATAGGAAGAATAATTGCAGGGATACAGAGTGCCGCGAGTGTTTTCGATCTCCAGGGTCTTGGTGGTGGTTTGATCCAGAAAATAACGGTCGTGGCTCACCACGATGACGGTGGTTTTCAGCTTACGGATGTATTGCTCCAGCCAGCGCAGAGCGTTCATGTCCAAATGGTTGGTGGGCTCGTCCAGAATGAGGATATCGGGGCGGGAAAGAAGGACTTTAACCAGGGAGAGAATGCTTTTCTGTCCCCCCGACAAGCCCTTCACGGGAAGAGAAAGCATGGGACCCGAAAAGCCCATTCGGCTGAGAGTGGAAAGAGTGCGGCTGCGATACTCCAAGCCGCCGCGAAATTCAAACTCCCGACGGGTTCGCTCGTATTCATTGAGCGCCCCCAGGCTTCCCGAGCTCATCCGTTCTTCCAAAGAATGAAGTTTTTCCTCCAGCGCCATGAGATCGGAATACACGCTGAGCATCTCCTCGAGAACGGTACGCTCGCTTTCCAAAACGAAGTTTTGGCGGAGAAATCCCACGGTGGCACTCCCCTGCTTCCACACCGAGCCGGAAAAGTCCTCAATCCGGCCTGCCAGGATCTTCAAAAGAGTGGTTTTTCCCGCACCGTTTGTGCCCACCAGGGCCAGCTTATCTCCTTCGTTCAGGTGGAAGCTGATATCCTGAAGGATCACGTCCACCCCGAAGGCAAGACTTACGTTGTTACAGGATAGGATCATCTGCCCTGCAACACGTCGGAGATCACCCGCTGATATTTTTCCTCGGCTTGCGCAGCATCCGAGGCACGCAAAGAAACATAGATCTTGATCTTGGGCTCCGTTCCCGAGGGGCGAAGGATCACGCGGGTCTGCTCTTGAGTGAGAAAGCCCAGCATATTCTCTTTTGCAAGGGAGATGGACGAGGTTGCACCGGTGGCAAGGTCGGTAGAGGTCCCAGACAGATAATCATCCATCCGAGCCACCCGTTCCCCATCCACGGTCTTCAGAGGATCGCGGCGATAACCGCTCATGATCTGCGCCATTTTTCCAAGGAAATCCACGTCGGTAATGGCAAGCTCGTAGGTATAATCGCTGACAAAGCCGTATTTCTCGTAAAGAGCGGCAAGAGCATC
>JAZNGI010000215.1:0-5793 GCA_045576375.1 Eubacteriales bacterium | reverse complement strand
GCGGAGGGCGTTTGCTCCGCGGGCGCCAAAAGCACCTTCAGGGAAGTGGGCCGCACCTTATCTACCAACACGCTCCGCAGGGACACGCCGTTGTTTTCCAACAGCTTTCTCAGACGGTTCCCGTAAATATCCGTGCCCACGCGGGTACAAAGGAGAGCATCGGCTCCCATGCGGGAAACCGCCACCGCGCTGAGCAAACCGCTTCCGCCGCCGGAAAACCCGTATTTCCCGCCGGAACGCAAGGTTTCCCCCTCTTGGGGCAAGCGTTGCGAGGTGAGCGTCAGCTCCATGTGGGAGCGTCCCAACACCAAAATGCGTTTTTTAACCACCGCGGATCCCTCCTTTTCTTCCCTTTATTATACTACACGCAAGAAGTCTTTGTCAAGACTTCTCCCCGGGATACGGGCCCGCGCCCGGTCTTTTTCTCCCGTTCTCCCGTCAAACAAAGCGCTCCCCTCAATAAAATCCCCCCGATCCCACACAAAAAATAACAAAACACTTGAAAAAAAGAGCCGTCTGTGGTATGATGTAAATGGTATTCTTGAAATTGATCAACCAAAGGAGAATGAACATGAAAACCACTGCGTTAAGAATGTACGGCAAAGAAGATCTCCGACTGGAGACCTTTGAGCTCCCCGAAATAAAAGACGACGAGATCCTGGCCCACGTCGTTTCCGACAGCCTTTGTATGTCTTCCTTCAAGGCGGCGGAAATGGGTGCCGACCATAAGCGCGTTCCCGACGATCTGGGAGAAAACAACCCCATCATCCTGGGTCACGAGTTCTGCGGCGAACTGGTGAAGGTGGGCAGCAAATGGGCCAAGGATTTTAAGCCCGGCGACAAATTTTCCATCCAGCCCGCTCTGAACTACAAGGGCTCCCTGGCCGCTCCCGGCTATTCCTATCGGTATTGCGGCGGCAGTGCCACCTACGTGATCATCCCCAACGAAGTGATGGAAACGGGCTCTCTGCTCCCCTATAACGGCGATGCCTATTTCTACGGCTCTCTTTCCGAACCCATGAGCTGCATCGTGGGCGCGTTCCACGCCAACTATCACACCACCAACGGAAGTTACGTGCATTCCATGGGCATCCGCGAAGGCGGCAACCTGGCCATTCTGGCCGGTGCAGGCCCCATGGGTCTGGGCGCCATTGACCTGGCCGTTCACGGCGACATCCGCCCCAAGCTGGTGGTAGTCACCGACATTGACGATGCCCGCCTGGAGCGTGCCGCTTCCATCCTCACCCCAGAAAATGCGGCAGAAGGCGGCGTGAAGCTGGTATACGTGAACACCAAGGATCCCGACAGCGTGGAGAAGCTGATGGCTCTTACCGACGGCAAGGGCTACGACGACGTGTTCGTATACGCTCCCGTGAAGCCCGTGGTGGAAATGGGCGATAAGATCCTGGCAAAAGACGGCTGTCTGAACTTCTTTGCCGGCCCCACCGATCCCAACTTCTCCGCCATGTTCAACTTCTTCAACGTGCATTACGCTTCCACCCACATCGTGGGCACCAGCGGCGGCAACACTCAGGATATGATCGAGTCCATTCAGATGATGGAAAAGGGGCAGATCGATCCCTGCTCCATGATCACCCACATCGGCGGTCTGGACGCGGCAAAGGAAACCACCCTGAACCTGCCCAAGATCCCCGGCGGCAAGAAGCTCATCTACACCAATATTTCTCTTCCCCTCACCGCCATTGCCGACTTTGAGAAGGCAGGGGAAAGCGATCCCATTTTCCTGGAGCTGGCTCGCATCACCAAGGCAAACAACGGTCTGTGGTGCCCCGAGGCCGAGAAGTATCTTTTGGCCAACGCCAAGCCCATCGAAGCTTAAACTCCTGTTTGGCAGAGAAAGAGCGTCCGAAAAATCGGACGCTCTCTTTTTTTATAGCGATCAGCTCTTGGCAATGTCCCCCACCCCGTCCACAATGTAATCAGGCATATAGGGAAAATCGTGAATATTGGTCATATTGGTCACACCGGAAAGCACCAGCACCGTGTCGATCTGCGTTTGAATGCCCGCCACGATGTCCGTGTCCATCCGATCCCCCACGATCACCGTTTGTGAGGTGGAACAGCCCAGCTTCTTCATGGCGTGGCGCATAATAAGGGGATTGGGCTTGCCGATAAAATAGGCCTGCTTGCCCGTGGCCAGCTCAATGGGCGCAGTGAGAGCGCGGCAAGCGGGAGCAATGCCCTCTCGGGTGGGGCCTGTAATGTCGGAATTGGTGCCGATGAGCTTTGCTCCTCCCAACACCAAACGCACCGCCCGCTCGATCTTCTCGTAGCTGTAGGTTCTGCTCTCTCCCACCACCACGTAGTCGGGGTCGCAATCGTTCATGGTGATCCCCGCCTCGTACAGCGCGTTCACCAGCCCGGGCTCGCCGATCACGTAGGCACTGCAACCGGGATTCTGACTGGAAAGAAAGGCCGCCGTGGCAAGAGCGGAGGTGTAAAAATGCTCCTCGCCCACCGCCAGACCCAAGCGGGCCAGCTTCTGCTGAAGCTCTCTGGGAGAGCGCTCGCTGGAATTGGTGAGAAACAGAAAGCTCTTGTTTTCCGCCACCAGCCGATCCAAAAATTCCTTGACTCCCTCCAACAGCTTGTCTCCGTGATAGATCACGCCGTCCATATCACAGATAAAGCCCTTTTTTCGATGAAACAGTCCCTCAATGGAGGGGCGCTTGAGTGTCATTGTGTCTTTCCTCCCGTTGCGTTTTTCTCATTTTATCATATTCTTCCCCGTTACGCAAGACTTTTTTCTCATCCCTCTTGCATTTTTGCTTCCCTTGTGCTACAATGAGGAAAATGATACGCAGAGTAGAAGCAAACGGCGTTAAGTGCCGCCTTGTACGGGGAGTTGACGGGCGGACGAAAAGATTGTTCTTGCGGTCTTTGCTTCGCATCCCGCTGCCCATCGGAGTATTCCTCTTTTGCGGCATCAGAGATCTATCTGCAAAGGAGGTATTTTTTTATGCAATCCCCCAAACGCTCCCGTCGCACCCCCGCTCTTCTGTGTTTGTGCGCCCTCCTGGCGGCGCTGAGCATCCTTTTGGGCAAATATCTTGCTCTGAACGTCACCCAGTTTATCCGCATCAGTCTGGAAAACTTCCCCATCCTCCTGGCAGGCCTCTTTTTGGGCCCCGCGTGGGGCATTGCCGTGGGAGTGGCGGCGGATCTTGCAGGCTGTGTGTTGGTGGGCTATTCCGTGAACCCTCTCATCACCTTGGGTGCCGCCGCGGTGGGGCTCGTCAGCGGCCTTTTCGGCCTCTTCGGCAGAAAAAAAAGCGTTCCTTGCCTCCTGGGTGCCGTGGTCGTCTCTCATCTTCTGGGCTCTGTGCTGGTGAAGACCCTGGGGCTCACCCTCTTTTTCTCCCTTCCCTTTTTCGTTACTCTGGGCTGGCGCCTTCTCACCTACGTTCCCGTGGCGGCGGCAGAGCTCGCCCTGCTCTTTCTTCTCTCCAAAAGCCGCGCATTTCAAAGGGAACTGGAAAAGCTCACATCCTCTCATTCTTAGGAGACGGCTATGACCTATCAAGAAGCCTTATCGTTTATTCATTCCAACTTTTGGCAGGGCTCCAAGCCCGGCCTGGAGCGCACGCGGGAGCTTTTGTCCCGCATGGGCGATCCCCAAGATCGGCTGAAATTTATCCACGTGGCGGGCACCAACGGCAAGGGCTCCTTCTGCGCCATGCTTTCCTCCATCCTCAGCCAAGCGGGCCTGCGGGTGGGGTGCTATACCTCCCCCTATATTCTCCGCTTCAACGAGCGGATGCGCATCAACGGCCAAGACATTCCCGACGACACGTTGGCCTCCCTTGCCGAATTTATCCGTCCTTTTGCCGAAGCCATGGAGGATAAGCCCACGGAGTTTGAGCTGATCACCGCCCTGGCAATGGAATATTTTGCAAGAGAATTCTGTGACGTGGTGGTGCTGGAATGCGGAATGGGCGGCAGGTTGGATTCCACCAACGTCATTTCCACCCCCGTTCTCAGCGTGATCACGGGCATCTCCAAGGATCACACCGCCTTTTTGGGAAACACCGTGGCCGCCATTGCCGCCGAAAAGGCGGGCATCATCAAGGAAGGCGTTCCCGTGCTGTTCTGCTCCCAAGATCCCGAAGCCCTGGCCGTGATCGAGCAAACCGCCCAAGCCAAAAACGCTCCCCTTTTTAGCGTTTCTCGGGAAGGTCTGCTGCTCCACCGTTGCGATAAAGAGGGCTCCCTCTTTTCCTGGGGCGGCTTTGAACGCCTGTTCGTCCCTCTGGCGGGGACTTATCAGCCCCAAAACGCACAAAACGTTTTGGAAGCCGTGAAGCTCTTGCGCCGCGCAGGCTTTTCCATCAGCGATGAGGCTGTGAAAACGGGCCTGTCCCAAGTGGTTTGGCCCGCCCGCTACCAACGGATTTCCAGTGACCCCGAGATCTTTTTTGACGGCGGTCACAATCCCGAAGGCGTGGATGCGGCCGTATCCGCCACCAAGCATTGCTTTCCCAAGGAAAAGCTGATCCTCGTCACCGGCGTCATGGCCGATAAAGACGTTTCTTATATGGCTGCCCGCATGGCGGAGGTGGCCCGGGAGGTGTTCTGCCTCACCCCCGACAATCCCCGCGCCCTTCCCGCTAAAGAGTACGCCAAGGTCTTTGCCTCGTTGGGCCTTCCCGCCCACGCCTGTTCCTCCCCCGCCGAAGCCCTTTGGCAAGCGGCAAAAAAAGCCAAGGCGGACAACTGCGCCGTCCTTTGCCTGGGCTCACTGTATATGTACGGTCAGCTTCTGCAAGCGCTCAAACTCCCCCAATGAACCCCACCAAGTGAAAATCTCCAAAAAAACAGAGCAAGAATCAAAGGAATTTCCTTTCACTCTTGCTCTTTTTGTTTTTGATTTCGCCCGTCCGCGCAGGTGAGAACGCTTCCCACGTTCCGTCCGATCAGATCGTACTCCTGGGTGGTCTTTCTTCATCAAGAATACCACGCTTTCCGAAATTGCGCCGACTCATCTCCCTATGGGAATAATTACTGCAACATCCATTTTTTCCAAGGTGTCCAGTAGCCATTTCAAATGATTATGATATCCATTGAAACGCTTCTGACTCATCCAGGGGAAACAAAAAACTCTTTTGCCATAACAGTAACCGATTGCAACCATTGCTTTGAATATTTCATTGCCAACTTGCTTCACAGAGCGATGAAACCTCTCAGACGTCAAACCGAAAGTTATTCTAATCTCTTCGGAAGAAAACGAAAGTTTGTTTATTTTGATTGCTTTTTGAATCAAATGCTCCACGGTTGCCTTGCCGGAAAACAAAGGATACATTTGATCCAAATAGCAAGAGATCTTACAAAAATCTTCTATGGCAATGCTGCTTCCGTTGACCTCTACGTTGGGTGGTTGGAAAAGAATAAAATCCTTTGGCCGATGGCAATACATGGACAATAAATAGCTTACCGCCCAAATTTCAGAGTCGATTTCCCCCTGCATTGTATTGATTCCCGTATGAAAAGTGTAATGAGTGTCCTTGGACAGTCCGTCACAAGCAGAATAAAAAACAGATTTGCAATGAACATATCCCTCGTTATGAATTTTAATGTTATCCACAACCACTTTACCACCCCACAATTCTTACCTTCTTAACGTAAATAGGCCCGGGTCTTGAACCAGAAACTCGGTTTGCTGGAATATATCCCATTACGAAGCAAGAAAGTTTCTCCCTTCAAACTCTTTCAAAAGGGTGCTGATTTCCTCTTTTCGTTGGTGGGAATCCTGTCCGTAGAAAAACAAATACCGAA
>JAZNGI010000214.1:0-7245 GCA_045576375.1 Eubacteriales bacterium | reverse complement strand
AAAATGATCGGCGCGGTGCTGGACGGATTCGCCCCGGGAATCCCCGTGGACGAGGGCTTTATCGCCTCCCAAATGGCAAAGCGCAAAAACTCCGCACTTCTCTCCACCGCCCGTCGGGAGGAGGACGAGGTGCTGATCGCAAGCGGCGTGTACCAGGGCAAGACCACGGGAACACCCATTACCCTTTTGGTGGAGAACAAGGATCAACAAAGCAAGGATTACGAAAAGCTGTTGGCCACGCCCCGTCCCGGCCACGCAGATATGACCGCCCTTTATAAATATCACGGGTTTTCCGACCCCAGAGGCGGCGGCCATTTCTCGGGCCGCATCACCGCAGGTCTGGTGGCGGCGGGGGCCATTGCGCTCAGTGCATTGCAGCAATGCGGCATCCGCGTGGGAACACACATTGCCGCTTGCGCGGGAATCCGCGACCGAGAGTTTCGCTTTGACCGCATCAACGAAGAGCTGGATGCTCTCAACCGTCAGGAATTCGCCGTGCTTTTGCCCAAGGCAGGCAAGGTGATGAAGGAACGGATCATTGCCGCCCGAGAGGATATGGACAGCGTGGGCGGCGTGCTGGAAACGGTGGTCACAGGGCTTCCCGCAGGAGTGGGCGAGCCTTGGTTTGACACGGTGGAAAGCGTGCTGAGTCACCTGCTCTTTTCCATTCCCGCCATCAAAGGCGTGGAATTCGGCGCGGGCTTTTCCCTTGCCAATATGATGGGAAGCGCCGCCAACGACGAATTTATGATGGAAAACGGCAAGATCGTTACCGACAGCAATCATTGCGGCGGAATCTTAGGCGGCATCACTAACTCCATGCCCCTGGTGTTCCGTTGCGCCGTGAAGCCTACCCCTTCTATTTACAAGACGCAGAACACGGTGGACGTGAACAAAAAAGAAAACACCACCCTCTCCATTGAAGGACGCCACGATCCCGCCATCGTTCATCGGGCAAGAGTGGTGGCGGACAGCGTGACGGCGCTGGGACTTTGCGACCTTTTGGCCCTGCGCTACGGAACGGACTTTCCCTCCCTTCTCAAGCAGGAGGCCAAATGACTTACGGACTTATCGGCGAGCACTTGCCTCACAGCTTCTCCAAGGAGATCCACGAAAGCTTTGCACCTTACCGCTACGAGCTGACGGAGCTTTCTCCCTGTGAGGTGGAAGCCTTTATGAAGGAGAAAAATTTTTCCGCCGTTAACGTGACCATTCCCTACAAAAAAACGGTGATTCCCTATCTTGACCGAATGGATGATCATGCCAAGGCCATCGGCGCAGTGAACACCGTGGTCAACCGCCAAGGGGTCCTGCACGGATACAACACGGATTTCTTCGGAATGCGCCGTCTGCTGGAGCGGGTGGCGGGAGACATTCGGGGCAAAAAGGTGATTATTTTAGGCACGGGGGGCACTTCTCTCACTGCCCGCGCCGTGGCAAAACATCTGACGGCGGGAGAGATTCTTACCGTCAGCCGCACCCCCGAACAAGGACAGATCAGCTACGAGGCGCTGAAGGAGCATCGGGACGCGGAGGTCCTCATCAACACCACCCCCGTGGGAATGTTTCCCCACGGAGAAAACTCTCCCCTTTCTCCGGAGGACTTTCCCCGATTAAAAGCCGTGGCAGATGCGATCTACAACCCTTTGCGCACCGTTCTGGTGAGCAATGCGCAAAAACGGGGCATCAGAGCCGAGGGCGGACTTTACATGCTGGTGGCCCAGGCGGTGAAGGCCGCAGAGCTTTTCACCGATTCCTCCTTTGACGAGGGCATTGTGGACCGAGTGTATCACAAGATCCTCAAGGAAAAGGAGAACATCGTTCTCACGGGAATGCCCGGAAGCGGAAAAAGCACCGTGGGCAAGCTCTTGAGCAAGCAACTCTCCCGCCCCTTCTTTGACAGCGATCGGGAAATTGAGAAAAAAACGGGAATGGAGATCTCTCAGATCTTCGCCCAAAAGGGAGAAAAGGGCTTTCGCGACGCGGAACAGGAAGTGATCGGAGAGCTTGCCCGCAACCATACGGGATGCATCATTGCCACGGGCGGCGGCGCGATCCTGCGGGATGCCAACGTTGACGCCTTAAAACAAACGGGCAGGATCTATTTTATTGACCGCGCCGTGGAGCATCTGCTTCCCACCCCCGACCGCCCCCTGGCGCTGACCGCGGAGGCGATCCTGCAACGTTATGAGGAGCGCATTGACCGTTACCGTTCCACCTGCGACTGCGCCGTCGTCAGCGACGAGGTGGTCGAACACACCGCACAAGCCATTGGAAAGGACTTCTTCAATGAAATTTCTTGTAATTAACGGCCCGAATTTGAACATGCTGGGGCTTCGGGAACCCGTGCACTACGGCAGGGAGAGCTATGAAACGCTTCTTCAAAAGATCCGCGACTACGCCAAGACCAAAGAAGTTGAGGTGGACTTTTTCCAATCCAATCACGAGGGAGATCTGGTGGACGCCATTCAAGCGGCTTACAACGATGCCGACGGCATCATCATTAATCCCGGCGCCTACACTCACACCAGCATTGCCATTCTGGATGCGGTGAAAGCCGTGAACATCCCCACCGTGGAGGTGCACATTTCCGACGTGAACCAAAGAGAAGAGTTTCGAAAGATCAGCTACATTCGCCTCGCCTGCATCGGCACCGTGGCGGGCTTGGGAACCGACGGCTATTTGAGAGCAATGGATCTGCTTTGGGAGCATCTGAGGGGAGCGGCGCAATGAGCAGCGTGCGCATCACCCCCGGCAAGCTTTCGGGCCTTGCCTCGGCCCCTCCCTCCAAAAGTATGTCCCACCGCCTGCTCATCGGCGCGGGGCTTTCAGAGGGAAGCTGCACCGTGAAGAATCTCAGCTACTCCCAGGACGTTCTGGCGACCCTGGACTGCCTGGAGGCTCTGGGCGCAAGCTATGAAAAAAAAGAAAACGCCGTGACTCTGAGGGGAACGGGCGGCGTATTTGGGGAAAACGCTTTCTTGGACTGTCGGGAAAGCGGAAGCACCTTGCGCTTTTTCGTGCCCCTTTGCCTGCTGTCCTCCTCCCCATCCACTTTAAAAGGCAGCGGACGGCTGATGGAGCGGCCTATGGCGCTTTATGAATCACTCTGTGAAACTCAACAGCTTTTTTATAAAAAGGACGGAAGCTTTTTAAAAGTACAAGGCCCCCTTTTCTCGGGAAACTTCGTTCTTCCCGGCAACGTGAGCAGTCAGTTCATCACGGGGCTTCTGTTTGCCCTGCCTCTGTGCCGGGGGGACAGCCGCATTGAAATCCTCCCCCCTTTGGAAAGCGCTTCCTATCTGGATCTGACCCTCAGCGCCTTGAGGGAGTTCGGCATTTGCGTGGAGCGCTTGGATCCTCTGCACTATCACGTGGCGGGCAATCAAAAGTATCTTGCCAAGGATGTGACGGTGGAGGGCGACCATTCCAACGCCGCCTTTCTTTGTGCTCTTTCCCTGTTGGGACACGACGTGAAGGTGACGGGCATCACCGAGGACAGTCTTCAGGGGGATCGGGTGTTTGCCGATTATTTTGCCGCCCTGGAAAAGGGCTGTCCCACCCTTTCCATTGCCGACTGCCCCGATCTGGGCCCCATTCTGATCGCCCTTGCCGCCGCCAAAAACGGCGCGATCCTCACGGACACCCGCCGCTTGAAGATCAAAGAGAGCGATCGGGGAAGTGCCATGGCCGAAGAGCTTGAAAAGCTGGGCGTGGCCATCACCGTGGAGGAAAACCGCATTCTCATTCCCCAAGGAAAGCTGCAAGCACCGCGGGTTCCCTTAGATTCTCACAATGACCATCGGATCGCCATGAGTCTTGCCGTGCTTTTGACTTTGGTGGGCGGCGAGATCCGAGGCGCCGAAGCCGTAAACAAGAGCTATCCCGATTTTTTTGACACTCTCACCCGATTGCAAGCAAAGGTTGAACACTATGAAGCTTAACAAAAATCACAACATTCTCATCGTGGGTCTGGGCCTTTTGGGCGGAAGCTACGCCATGGCGCTGACCAAAAAAGGATTTCGGGTGACGGCCATCACCAGGAGCCAAAAAAGCATTGATTTCGCCTTGGAAAAGGGTTGGATCGCCGAAGGAAGCACCCGGGTGTCTCCCCGTTTGGTGGGAGAAGCCGACGTGGCGGTGTTTGCCCTGTATCCCCACATTTTCATTGATTGGATTGAACAGCACCAATCCCTCTTCCGTCCCGGATGCATCCTGACCGACGTGACGGGTGTGAAGGGCGGCGTGGTGGATCGGATCCAGGGGATCCTGCGGGAAGACCTGGAATTCATTGCCGCCCACCCCATGGCGGGACGGGAAGTCAGCGGTGTGGAAAACAGCGACGACAGGATTTTTTGCGGCGCCAACTACGTGGTGACTCCCTCCAAGAAAAACACTCCCGAGGCCATTGAGCTTTGTCGGGATCTGGGCAAGACCCTGGGCTTTGCCCGCATCTCGGAGCTTTCTCCCGAGGATCACGACACCGTCATTGCCTTTGTCAGCCAGCTCACCCATTGCATTGCCGTTTCCCTAATGACCTGTCAGCAAATGGAGCATCTGGAGGACTACACGGGCGACTCGTTTCGGGATCTTACCCGAATCGCCCGCCTGAACGATCAGATGTGGAGCGAGCTGTTTTTGGCAAACAAGGGAGCGCTCATCGAGCAAATGGAACTGTTTGAAAAGGAGCTCGGCCGCATGAGAACCATGCTGGAAGCCGACGATCGGGAGGGTCTGCGGGAAATGATGCGATTCTCCACCAAGCGCAGAGCGCTGTTTGATAAAAAGAAAGACTGAAAAGAAAGGCGATCCTTTTATGAATATGCAATTCATCCGCCAGCTTCCCATCCCCAAGCTGGTCAAAGAGCAATACCCCTTGGGTGCGTCTTTAGAGAAACTCAAGCTGGAGCGGGATAAAAAAATCAAAGGGATATTCACGGGAGAATCGGACAAGCTGCTCCTGGTGATCGGCCCCTGCTCTGCCGACAACGAAGACAGCGTGATGGACTACGTGCTCCGTCTGAGAAAACTGCAAGACGAGGTGGAGGATAAGCTTCTTCTGATCCCTCGGGTATACACGGGCAAGCCCCGCACCACGGGCGACGGATACAAGGGAATGCTTCATCAGCCCAATCCCACGGGCAACCCCGATCTTTTGAAGGGCATCGTTGCCATTCGCTCTCTTCACATGAGAGTGCTTCGGGAAACGGGCTTTGGCTGTGCCGACGAAATGCTTTATCCCGAGAACTACCGCTACCTCAACGATCTTCTCAGCTACGTTGCCATCGGCGCCCGTTCCGTGGAGAATCAGTTTCACCGTTTGACTTCCAGCGGTCTTGATATTCCCGTGGGCATGAAAAACCCCACCAGCGGCGACCTTTCCATTATGATGAACTCCATCACCGCCGCTCAGCATTCCCATGCCTTTATCTACCGCAACTGGGAGGTGCACACCTCGGGCAACCCTCTGGCCCACGCCATTTTGCGAGGATACGTGGACGAAAAGGGCCACTCCTACCCCAACTATCACTATGAAGATCTGGCGCGCCTTGCCCACACCTACGCCCAAACGGAGCTGAAAAATCCCGCTGTGCTTGTGGATACCAACCACGCCAATTCCGGAAAAAACTTTCTGGAGCAGATCCGCATCGCCAAGGAGATCCTCCATAGCTGCCGCCACAACACCGACATCAAAAAGCTGGTGAAGGGTCTGATGATCGAAAGCTACCTCGAAGACGGCAATCAGAAGATCGGCGAGGGCATCTACGGAAAATCCATCACGGATCCCTGCCTGGGCTGGGAGAAGACCCGCGAGCTGGTGCTCCAACTGGCAGATCAATGGTAAAAAACGAGAAGAGATCGGCACTTCACAGGTCTCTTCTTTCTCTTCCCCCCGCTCTCCTTTCCCCGTGATTTTTCGGAAAACCTCTTGCAACCAAGTCAAATCTGTGCTATAATAGGTTCTCTCCCCAAGGAGCCACGCGGGTGTGGCGGAACTGGCAGACGCGCTAGTCTTAGGAACTAGTGGATTTCCGTGCAGGTTCGATCCCTGTCACCCGCACCATATCGAGTGTTCATAACGGATTTGAGTTATGGACACTCGATTTTTTTGCAATTTCGAGTTTCTTCGTTATGTATGGAGCAGGTTTTGAAGCCTGCTCATTTGTTTTATGCGGATTTGGTAATATACTCTACGGCTACACCTTTTCGGGTATCTGCCTTGTAATTACTTCCGCATTCGGGTATCTCAATATACCCAATGAATTTGTAATGGATCATAATCCTCTGACTGCGGTTTTTACCAACACCTTCGGTTTCATAAACCGTTATCTCGTCTATGAGTTCCCGAAGAAGCGGTGCTGTCAATTTTTGCATCTCCATAAATCTTCGGATGGCATTTATAAATCGGTCTTTGTTCTGTTGCATCGTCCCAAGATTGTTTATCCTTTCGTTTAAGGATGCAATCTTGGTTTTCAGTTCCATACGCTCCACTTCGTATTTGTGGGATAACTGCATAAACCATTCATCCGTTACCTTGCCCGAAACATTGTCCTCGTAGAGTTTTTCGTAAAGCTCGGCAACCTTTTGGTTTCGTGCTGTACAGCGTTGCAGTTCGCCTTGTAAGGCTTTTTGCTCGTTGATAATATCCTTTTGTGTCTTTTGAGCAAGTAGGTCTGCAAAGGCTTCTTCGTTGCTCTGTAAGAACCTTGCCATTCGCTTTAACTCAAGCATTACCACTTGTTCTATAGCATCAGCTCGGATATAATGCCGTGTTTCACAAGTTCCTCTTGTATCCACCTTATAGTTGGAGCAACTGAAATACTGAATATCCTTGTTTATGGTGTTTATGTGCGACCACAACTTGCTACCGCAATCAGCACAGTAGAGCAAATCACAAAACATATTCTTTTGAGCATTGTCCGCT
The DNA here is from genome assembly GCA_045576375.1 of Eubacteriales bacterium. Classification (GTDB taxonomy): domain Bacteria; phylum Bacillota; class Clostridia; order Oscillospirales; family SIG627; genus SIG685. The sequence goes on along the minus strand of JAZNGI010000214.1, from coordinate 320 downwards.
TTCGGCGCTCGACGTTTGGTTTTCTTGGTGAGTTTCTGTACCGCTTCACAGCTTTCACGGTCAATTATTGGCTCGTGCACATTCTTGAACACCGCCCAATTTTCTTCGGGGTTAGGGATACGGGCTTTGTTCTTAAATGACTTTGAATAGGTCTTGAAGTTGATTACATCACCGCAGTATTCTTGTTGAGCAAGTATCTTGGCTATGGTGGATTTGCACCATTTGTACGGATTGGGTTGTGCTTTCTTTCCGCCTCTGCCAAGGCCCTTTTCTCTCCAATACGCCATCGGTATTAACACCTTTCGCTCTTGCAAGATTCG
>JAZNGI010000213.1:0-31261 GCA_045576375.1 Eubacteriales bacterium | reverse complement strand
AGCAAAAAGGCGCTTTGAGGCGCGGGGGTGCAGCCGAAATCTCTCATCAACTGCGCGGTGGCCTTATAGATGAAGGCGCCCTCTTTGCCGAACTTTTCGGCGTAGGTAATGCCGTGATAGCTCTCATCGGGGGTGCAAAGGCCGGGGAATTTCTCGGCGTTGGCCATCCAATCAAACTTGCCCGAATCCACGATGCAGCCGCCCACGGCGGAGCCGTGACCGTCCATATACTTGGTGGTGGAGTGGGTGTCGATGTCTGCCCCCCACTCAAAGGGACGGCAGTTGACGGGGGTGGCAAAGGTGTTGTCGATAATCAGGGGCACGCCGTGACGGTGAGCCGCCGAGGCAAACTTCTCAATGTCCAGCACCGTGAGGGCGGGATTGGCAATGGTCTCTCCGAACACGGCTTTGGTGTTGGGGCGAAAGGCCGCATCCAGCTCCTCGGGGGTGCAATCGGGAGAGATGAAGGTGAAGTCGATCCCCATTTTTCTCATGGTGACGTTGAACAGATTGAAGGTGCCGCCGTAGATGGAGGTGGAGGAGATGATATGATCTCCCGCGGTGGCAATGTTGAAGGTGGCAAAGAAGTTTGCCGCCTGGCCCGAGGAGGTGAGCATGGCGGCGGTGCCGCCCTCCAGAGCGCAGATCTTGGCCGCAACGGTGTCGCAGGTGGGATTCTGCAGGCGGGAATAGAAATATCCGCTGGCCTCCAGATCGAAGAGCTTGCCCATATCCTCGCCCGTATCGTACTTAAAGGTGGTGCTTTGCACGATGGGGATCTGGCGGGGCTCTCCGTTTTTGGGCGTATAGCCTGCCTGTACGCAGAGGGTCTCAATTCTTTGTTTTGCCATGAGTTTTTCCTTCTTTCCGAAATTACAGTTGGATTCTCCAGCCGAAGGGATCTTCTCTCTTGCCCCACTGGATGCCGGTGATCTCGTCGTAGAGCTTCTGAGTCAGCTCGCCGATGTCGCCCTTGCCGATGGTCATCACTTCGTCCTTAAAGCGGAGCTTGCCCACGGGGGAAATGACGGCGGCGGTGCCTGTGCCGAACACTTCTTCCAGGCTTCCGTCGTGAGCGGCGGCCACCAGCTCGTCCACGCTGATCTTTCTCTCTTCCACTTCCAGGCCCCAATGTCTGCAAAGCTGCAGCACGGAGTTTCTGGTGACACCGGGAAGAATGCTTCCGTTGAGCATGGGAGTGACGATCTTGCCGTTGATCTTGAAGAAGATGTTCATGGCACCCACTTCTTCGATGTACTTTCTTTCCACGCCGTCCAGCCACAGCACCTGGCTGAAGCCGCCGTCGTGAGCCTTTACCTGGGCCGCCAGGGAAGCGGCGTAGTTACCGCCGGTCTTGGCAAAGCCGATGCCGCCCTTCACGGCGCGCACGTACTCATCCTCGATCCAGATGCCCACGGGGGCAAGGCCGCCGGCGTAATAGGCGCCGCTGGGAGAAAGGATGACCATAAACAGATAGGTCTTGGAGGGGGCCACGCCCAAAAACTCGTCGGTGGCAATGACGAAGGGACGGATATACAGGCTGGTGCCGGGATCGGTGGGGATCCAGTCCTTATCCACCTTCACCACTTCTTCAATGGCCTGCACGAAGTCTTCCTCGGGAATGCGGGGAATGCACAGACGGTCGTTGCTGGCGTTGGCGCGCTTGGCGTTCATATCGGGGCGGAACAGATACGCGTTGCCCTGCTCGTCCTTATAGGCTTTCAAGCCCTCGAACATTTCCTGTCCGTAGTGATACACCATGGCGGCGGGGGAGAGGGAGATGCGGTCAAAGGGAACGATGCGGGGATCGTGCCAGCCCTTGCCCTCGGTGTAGTTCATCACGAACATATGATCGGTGAAAACGTGGCCGAAGCCCAGCTTTTCTCCGGGGGCGGGCTTTGCCTTGGGAGCGGTGGTTTTAACGATCTTAATATCCAACATTTGCTTGCCTTCTTTCTCAGTCCTTGTAGTTGTAGCCTGCTTCGATGGCCTTGAGGTTGGCGTCCATCAGGTTGGCTTTTTTGGCGGAGACCACTTTTTTCAGCGCTTCTACGAAATCGTCGTAGCGCACCATTTGGGTCTCCCGAATCATTTTGCCCACCAGGATCATGTTGGCCAGGGTGGGGATGCCTGCATCGGCGGCCATTTTGGTGGCGGGAACGTAGAAGGCTTCCACGTCGCTTCTTTGCACCTTCCGCTCGATCAGCGAGGAATCCACGAACACCTTGGCGCCGACAGCGGCGGCAGACTCGTATTTATCCAGGCTGGGGAGGTTCATCACCGTCAGCACGTTGGGGGCGGAAACGATGGGGGAGCCCACGGGATCATCGGAAAGGATCACGGAGCAGTTGGCGGTGCCGCCGCGCATTTCGGGGCCGTAGGAAGGAAGCCAGCTGACCTGTCTGCCCTCCAGAAGTCCTTTATAGGCAATGCATTTTCCTGCAAAGAGCACGCCTTGTCCGCCGAAGCCGGCAATGAGGATCTGTTGGTTTTTACTCATTTGTTTTCTCCCTCCGTTTGTGCGCTTCTGTCCTTGTAGACACCCAAGGGATAATAGGGGATCATCTTCTCATCCACCCATTCCAGGGCCTTTTGCGGGGTCATGCCCCAGTTGGTGGGACAGGTGGACACCACCTCGATGAGAGAGAAGCCCTTGTTGTTGATCTGGTTTTCAAAGGCCTTTTTGATGGCTTTCTTGGCGTTTCTCACGTTCTTCACGTTGTTCACCGCCACACGCTCCAAATACTCGGGGCCGTCCAGTTGGCTGAGCATTTCGCACACCTTAATGGGATAGCCCACGGTGGCCACGTCTCTGCCGTAGGGAGAGGTCTGAGTGATCTGGCCGGGCAGGGAGGTGGGGGCCATCTGACCGCCGGTCATACCGTAGATGGCGTTGTTGACGAAGATCACGGTGATGTTTTCGTTTCTCGTGGCGGAATGAACCGTCTCTGCCATACCGATGGATGCCAGGTCGCCGTCGCCCTGATAGGTGAAGATCACGTTTTCGGGGAGGGCTCTTTTCAGGCCCGTTGCCACGGCGGGAGCTCTGCCGTGAGCGGCCTCCACCATGTCGCAGTTAAAATAGTTATAGGCCATCACCGAGCAGCCCACGGGGGCCACACCGACGGTTTTTCCTTCGATGCCCAGTTCGTCAATGGCTTCCGCCACCAGACGGTGGATGATGCCGTGGGTACAGCCGGGACAGTAATGCAAGGGTGCATCCGTCAGGGCGTGGGGTTTCTTGAATACTACCATCAGTTCTTACCTCCTGCTGCTTCTTTGATCTTTGCCAAAACTTCCTCGGGTGTGGGGATCATGCCGCCGGCACGGTTGCACAGGCTCACGGGTCTGCGGCAACGGGTGGCAAGCTCCACATCCTCGATCATCTGACCCATGGACAGCTCCACGCTGATGAAGTGCTCCACGGTCTCAGCCGCCTTGGCCAACACCTTCTTGGGGAAGGGCCACAGGGTGATGGGACGGATCAGGCCCACCTTGATGCCCTGAGCTCTGGCTTCCACCACGGCGTTTTTGCTCACGCGGGCGGCGATGCCGAAGGCAACCACAGCCACCTTGGCGTCTTCCATCATAAAGGTCTCGCACAGGGGCTCGGTCTCTTCGATCTTGGCATATCTTTCGTAGCGGGCAAAGTTTAATTTCTCCAGTTCCTCGGGAACCAGGGAGAGGGAGTTGATAATGTTGTGGGGGCGCTTACACTCGGTACCCGTTACGGCCCAGGGCTTCTCTACCGTGGATTCGCAGGGAGCGGGAAGCTCCACAGGCTCCATCATCTGACCCATGGTGCCGTCGGCCAAAAGCATGGCGGTCATGCGGTATTTGTCGGCCAGATCAAAGCCCTTCACGGTGAGGTCGGCCATTTCCTGAGCGGAAGCGGGGGCCAAAACGATCATTCGGAAGTCGCCGTGGCCGCCGGCGCGGGTGGCCTGGAAATAATCCGACTGGCTGGGCTGAATGCCGCCCAGACCGGGGCCGCCTCGCTGTACGTTGACCACCAGGGCGGGCAGGTCGCTTCCTGCCATATAGGACAGTCCTTCGCCCTTCAGAGAGATTCCGGGGCTGGAGGAGCTGGTCATCACGCGCTTGCCGGTGCCGGCAACGCCGTAGACCATGTTGATGGCGGCAACTTCACTTTCCGCCTGCAAAAAGCATCCGCCGATCTTGGGCATCCGCTTTGCCATGTAGGCGGCAATTTCCGTTTGGGGGGTAATGGGATATCCGAAGTAGTGGCGGCAACCTGCCAAAATGGCCGCCTCCGCAATGGCTTCGTTTCCCTTCATTAACACTTTTTCAGCCATAATCGTTCTTCCTTTCTTATTTTTCCACGGTGATCACGCAGTCGGGGCACATGGTTGCGCAGAAGGCGCAGGCAATGCACAGAGACGGATCGGTGATCTCGGCGGGAGAATGACCCTTTTTATTGAGCTTTTCCGTGGCCAGGCGGATGATCTTCTTGGGACAGGCGTCCACGCAGAGTCCGCAGCCTTTGCAAACGTCGGTGAGGAATGTGACTTTTGCCATAATTCAGTTCTCCTTTAGTTGAAAATATTTCTTTTGCAGTGTCAGGGGGAAAAGATCTTCGATCTTTCCTTCCAGCGCGGGGATCAGCCGCTTTTCGGCGGCGGTCATTTTCACGGGCAGCCCGCTGAGGCGGGAGAGCTCCCCGGCTTTTTTTACGGTGCCCAGAACGTCTTCTGCCCCGGTGGCTTCTGCCAGATTGGAATTGTTCACGATGGCGGTGCATTTGAGCCCCGCGGCGGCTTCCACTTCTCTCATCACCGTGAGCGCCTCTTGGGGCGTGGTGGTGAGGGGGCGGAAAAAGTTTGCCACGAACAGCATTTCATAATCGTTTTCTTCCAAAAGGAAGGGGGTATACCGTCCCATGGCCAGGGCGCCCCGATCGTCGCCGCCCACGTCCAGCACGGCGTGTCGGCTTTTCACCTGCAGAGCTCCGTACACCTGCTGAGGCAGGGCGGGAAGATCCACGTTGCTGTTGGCAAAGGGAGAGCTGACAAGCTCAATGCCCGCTTCTTCCAGCTCGGCTTTGCTGTCCTTGGTGCGAAAATAGGGGTTCACGATGTCCAGATCGGCAATCACCGTGGGATGCCCCAGGCTTTTGAGCCAAAAGGCGTAATTCACGGCCAGGTTGGTCTTGCCGCTGCCGTAATGGCCGCAGAACAGGGTGACTCGTTTGGCTTTCATCATAATTTGTTGCGGATGATCTTTCCGCTGACCGTTTTGGGAAGCTCCGTGCGAAATTCCACGATCCTGGGGTACTTATAGGGGGCGGTTTTCTTTTTCACGTAGCTCTGGATTTCTTTTTTCAGTTCCTCCGTGGGCTCGGTGCCCTTGGTGAGCACGATGCTGGCCTTCACCACCTGGCCGCGGATCTCGTCGGGAGCGGCGGATACGCCGCATTCCAGCACGTAGGGAAGCTCCATGATCACGCTTTCAATTTCGAAGGGGCCGATGCGGTAGCCCGAGGATTTGATCACGTCGTCGATGCGGCCCACGTACCAATAGAAGCCGTCCTCGTCCCGCCAAGCGGTGTCGCCCGTGTGATACAGGCCGTCGTGCCAGGTTTCTTTGGTCTTTTGGCTGTCGTTGTAATACTCGGTGAAGAGGCCGCAGGGCTTGAACGAATCGGTTCTCACCACGATCTCGCCCGTTTCGCCCACGTCCACGCTCTTGCCCTCGGGATCCACGATGTCGATATCGTAGCCGGGGACGGGTTTTCCCATGGAGCCCAGCTTGTGGGAGGCGCCTGCCAGGTTGCCGATCATCAGGGTGCTTTCCGACTGGCCGAAGCCCTCCATCACCTGCAATCCCGTGAGCTTCTCCAGTTGCTTAAAGACCTCGGGGTTCAGCGCTTCGCCGGCGATGGTGGCGTGAGCCACGCTGGAAAGATCGTACTTAGAGAGATCTTCCTTGATCATCATACGGTACATGGTGGGGGGAGCGCAGAAGGTGGTGATGTGATACTCCTTGAAGAGGGGCAGAATGTCGCTTGCGTTGAAACGGTCAAAATCGTAAACGAAGGTGGCCGCCTCGCAGAGCCATTGGCCGTAGAGCTTGCCCCACATGGCCTTGGCCCAGCCCGTATCGGAAATGGTCAGATGCAGACCGTCGGGATCCACGCAATGCCAGTATTTGGCGGTGACGAAGTGTCCCAGAGGATACTTGTGGTTGTGAGCGGCGATCTTGGGATAGCCCGTGGTGCCCGAGGAGAAGAACATCAGCATCAGATCCTCGCCCTTGGGAGCATCTTCGGTGCGGGGGAAGCTGTCGCCGTACAGGGCGTATTCCCCGTCAAAATCGTGCCAGCCCTCCCGTTTGCCGCCCACCAGGATCTTGGTTTTCACAGAGGGGCAGGTGCGGGAGGCCACGTCCACCTGATCGGCGGTCTCGCCGTCGGCGGTGCACAGGATGGCGCTGACGTTGGCCGCTTGAAAACGGTATTCAAAATCGTGCTCCTTGAGCTGGTTGGTGGCGGGAATGGCCACGGCGCCCAGCTTGTTGAGACCCAGCATGGCAAACCAGAACTGATAGTGGCGCTTTAACACCAGCATCACCTTGTCGCCCTTTTTGATCCCTAAGGAACGGAAGTAGTTGGCGCTTCTTGCGCTTTCCAGGCTGATGTCGCGGAAGGTGAAGCGGCGCTCGGTCTTGTTCACGTCCAAATGGAGCATGGCAAGCTTTTCGGGCTTGGTTTGGGCCAGAGCGTCCACCACGTCGAAGGCGAAGTTAAAGCCCTCGGTGTTTTCAAAGCGCACCTCCAGGGGGGTGCCGTTTTCATCCTTTTTCACTCTTGCCCAATTCTTATAGATGCGCTTGCCCGTTTCCTTGCCCAGATGCTTGGGGGAAGCCGTGTGCTCGGGCTTTTCGGGGCTCAGCTCGGGAATGGGTTCTCCCGAGGGGTTCAAAACGATGGCGTAGAACAGGCAATCCCTGCCGCCCACCGCCGCCATTCCGTGGGGAACGGAGCTGTCGTAATAAATGCTGTCGCCTTCCCGAAGCACTTCGGTGTGGCTGCCCACCTGAACCTTCAGGCTTCCGTTGACGACGATGTCGCACTCCTGGCCTGCGTGAGAGGTGAGCTCAATGTCTTTGCCTTCCTCAAAGCTGGCTTCCACCAGCAGAGGCTCCGCAATTCGGTTTCGGAAGGCGTGAGCCAGGTTATAGTAGGTCATGGAGTGGGCCTTTTCGATCTTTTGGCCTTCGCCCTTGCGGGTCACGGTGTATCCTGCCAGGGTGGGGCTGGAGCCCTCGATGATGTCGGTCACGTCCACGTTGAGCACCATGGCGCAACGGTAGAGGAAGGCAAAGTTCAAGTCGCGGTTGCCCTTCTCGCAGTCGCGGTATTCCTCGGGGGTGACGCCTGTTTTTTGCGCCATCTGTTCCTCGGTGAGACCCTCGATCTCCCGAAGCTCACGGATGCGCAGTGCCATTTCCCGGATCTTAAAGTCCAGTCCGCTGATGGGTTTCATAATTCCTCCTGATATGCGGGACAAGCCAAAAATTGCCCGTCCCAAAAGATAGGATCCTTTGAGACGAGCAACGTTCATTACCCGCGGTACCACTCAAATTGCGCGAAACTCGCGCCACTCTCAAGCTCTGACAAGCTCTATGCTTTTACGCAGCAGTCACGGAAAGGTTCTACGGCACAAAGGTGCTTTCTTCCTTTCGGCTCAGGGGCTACAGACCGTGGACCTCTGCTGATGGCTCGCAGCAACCGCCATTTCTCTGAAAGCAGGGGGGATCCTCGTCACTCCCCGTCAATGCCTGTGATTCATTTTTGAAATTATACCACATCTTTTGGGGTTTGTCAATAGATTTTTGTCTGAAAAACGCTTATCACAGCTTGTTTCGCTGGATCTTTCCGCTGATGGTCTTGGGAAGCTCCGTGCGGAATTCCACGATCCTGGGATACTTGTAGGGGGCGGTGTTCTTTTTCACGTAGGCTTGGATCTCTTTTTTCAGTTCCTCCGTGGGCTCGGTGCCCTTGGTGAGCACGATGCTGGCCTTCACCACCTGGCCCCGCAGTTCGTCGGGAGCGGCGGATACGCCGCATTCCAGCACGTAGGGAAGCTCCATGATAACGTTTTCAATTTCAAAGGGCCCGATGCGGTAGCCCGAGGATTTGATCACATCGTCGATACGGCTGACGTACCAATAATAGCCGTCCTCGTCCCGCCAAGCCACGTCGCCGGTGTGATACATTCCGTCGTGCCAGGCTTCCCGGGTGAGCTCTTCGTTGTTGTGATAGCCCAGATACAGACCGCAGGGGATCTTCCTGTCGGTTCTCACCACGATCTCGCCGTTTTCGCCCACGCCCACGCTCTTGCCGTCGGGATCCACGATGTCCACGTCGTAGGAGGGGATGGGCTTGCCCATGGCTCCGGGCTTGGGGGTGGTGCCGAAGAGATTGCCGATGACCAGAGTGGTCTCCGTTTGGCCGAAGCCCTCCATGATCTTCAAGCCCGTTGCCTTTTCAAACTGCACCATCACCTCGGGATTCAGCGCTTCGCCTGCGGTGGTGGCGTAAACGATGCTGGAAAGATCGTACTTGGAGAGATCCTCCTTGATGAGCATACGGTACATGGTGGGGGGAGCGCAGAAGGTGGTGATGTTGTATTTTTGGAACATGGGAAGGATCTTGGAGGCGTCGAAACGGTCAAAATCGTAAACGAACACGGCGCCCTCGCACATCCACTGGCCGTAGAGCTTGCCCCAAAGAGCTTTGCCCCAGCCCGTGTCGGAAATGGTCAGATGCAGACCGTCATGCTTCACGCAATGCCAGTAACGGGCGGTGATAAAGTGTCCCAAGGCGAATTTATAGCTGTGGGCGGCGATCTTGGGATAGCCCGTGGTGCCGGAGGTGAAGAACATGATCATGGGATCGTTGCCGCAGGGGGCGTCCTCCGTGCGGGGGAAGTTGCCGCTGAACAGGGCGGATTCCTCGTCAAAATCCCGCCAGCCGTCTCTCTTGCCGCCCACCAGGATCTTGGTTTTCAGCGTGGGAGACTTGCTTGCCGCCGCATCCACCTGAGCGGCGGTGTCGCCGTCGGCGGTGCACAGGATGGCGCTGACCTGAGCTGCGTTGAAGCGGTATTCAAAATCGTGAGCCAAGAGCTGGTTGGTGGCGGGGATGGCCACGGCGCCCAGCTTGTGCAGGCCCAGGATGGCAAACCAGAACTGATAGTGGCGCTTTAACACCAGCATCACCTTATCGCCCTTCTTGATGCCAAGGGATTTAAAGTAGTTGGCGCTTTGAGCGCTGGCCCGCTTGATATCCTTGAAGGTGAAGCGGCGCTCGGAAAGATCGTTGGCCACGTGGATCATTGCGGTCTTTTCGGGGTAAGCGTCGGCAAGAGCGTCCACGGTGTCAAAGGCGAAGTTGTAGCTGTCCTCGTTTTGGAACTCCAGATCCAGCAGTCTGCCTTCCCCGTCCTCGTGGCAGGTGATGAACTTTTCAATGAGCAGAGGGTTGCTTCCTCTGGCGGTGGCGATGCTTTGGCGCACCTGGGTCTCGGTGGGATGCTCGTCTCCGGGGAGGACCACTGCCACGAACACGCAGTCCTTGCCGTCCACGGCGATCATTCCGTGGGGGGTGGAGCTGTTATAATAGATGCTGTCGCCCTCGCGGAGGATCTCGGTGTGGCCGCCCACCTGCACCTTCAGCGTTCCGCTGAGCACCAGGTCGAACTCCTGGCCGCTGTGGGTGGCGCAATGAATGGGGAGGTTCTGCTGCTTTTCGGAATATTCGTATTTCACCCAATGGGGCTCTGCGATCTTGTTGCGAAACAAGGGAGCCAGGTTGTGGATCTCAATGCCGTCTTCCTTGGCGGTGAGTTGGCCTTCGCCCCGACGGGTCACGGTGTAGGAGGAAAGCTTGGCGCTGTGTCCCTCCAGCAGGTCGGTCAGTTCAATGCCGAAGGCAAGGGCGCATTTGTGAATAAAGGAGAAGGGCATATCGGCGTTTGCGTTTTCATAAGCCGCGTATTCTTCCGGGGTGACGCGTGTTTTTTTTGCGGTCTCTTCTTGGGTGAAGCCCATAATGCTTCTCATTTCCCGAATACGGGAAGCGATTTCCGCAAGAGGATTGGAATGTTTGTTGAGTTCCATGAGTTCAGTCTCCTTTTTGAAAAAATAAAAATCCGCCTCAAAGAAAACTTTGAGACGGATGGTAAATCCGCGGTACCACTCAAATTGCGCGAAATTCGCGCCGCTCTCGAGCTCCGACAAGCTCTATGCCTTTACGCGGCAGGACGGAAGGCGCCTACTTGCTTTCGCTTTGGGACCTTCGGCTCGGAAGGGATCGAACTTTGGGAACGTCTGTCTGCCGGCATCTCAGCACCGCCGACTCTCTGGGAGAAGAAAGAACCCGTTCATCTTCGTCATAGCCTTTGATTTAATTTTCTTTATTGTAGCACTCGCGCAAGGGTTTGTCAACGGCGTTTTCGACAAAATCAGAGGGAGATGCTGAAGATCTTTTGGGCGTTTTGCCAGAGAATCTTGTCTTCTTCCTCGGGGGTGAGACCCAGGGCGTGAAAACGCGCCAATTCCTCTGAGGGCTTCCACATGGGATAGTCGATGCCGAAGAGCACCTTTTCGGCGCCGTAGGTGCGCACCAGGCCTTTGGCGGTTTCGGGGGAGAGAGCGTAGAGACTGGAGGAGCAGTCCACGAAGAAGTTTTCGTAGCCGCAAAGCTGTGGGGCGGCCTCCTCCCAAATGCTCCAGCCGCCGAAGTGGGCGCCGATCACCGTGAGGTTTTTGAAGATCTCCAGCACGGGCTTGAGGCGGTTGGGGTTGGAAAAATCGTAGCGGTGATCTCCCGTGTGCATCAGCACGGGAAGCCGTCCCTCGCAGAGCTCGTAGATCTTCAGACAGCGATAATCGTCGATCTTAAAGCCCTGAATGTCGGGGTGCAGCTTCACGCCTTTGAGGCCCAGAGCCAGGATCTGCTCCACGTCGCCTTGGAGATCCTCGCTGTCGGGGTGGAGGGTGCCAAGCCCCGTCATGGTGCCCGAGGAGGCGGCGACGGTGTCGGCAATGAAGCGGTTGATGGAGGCAGTCTGGGCGGGCTTGGTGGCCACGGAAAACACCACGTAATGGGTGATTCCCGCTTTTGCCCCTTCCTTTTTCAGGGTGGCCAGGGTGCCGTCCATTTCCATGGGGATGGAATAAAAGTCTCCGATGCCCTGCACCGCCTTGGCGGCGATCTTGTCGGGATACACGTGGCAATGGCAGTCGATGATGGGGGGCATAGTTTCTCCTTTACGCGGTGACGATCTTTGCCGCTTTCTGCAAGCCCAGCTTTTTCACGGCGTCTTCTCTCATTTTGTATTTGAGGATCTTTCCCGCCACGTTCATGGGGAAGGAGCTGACGAAGTCCACGTATTTGGGCACCTTGTGCTTGGCCATGTGCTTGATCACGAAGTCCTTGAGTTCTTCCTCGGTCATGGTTTCCCCTTCCTTCAAAATCACGGCGGCAAAGATCTCCTCGCCGTACTGCTCGTCGGGAACGCCGATGACCTGCACGTCGCTGACCTTGGGATGGGTGTAGATGAATTCCTCGATCTCCTTGGGGTAGATGTTCTCGCCGCCGCGGATGATCATATCCTTCAATCTGCCTGTGATGCGGTAGTTGCCTTCGGGCGTGCGGCAAGCCAGGTCTCCCGTGTGGAGCCAGCCGTCCTTATCAATGGCGTGGGCGGTGGCCAGGGGCATTTTATAGTAGCCCTTCATAATGTTGTAGCCTCGGGCAACGAATTCGCCCGTTACGTTATCGGGAAGATCCTCGCCGGTCTCGGGATCCACGATCTTGCACTCGATCTCGGGCAGAGCTCTGCCCACGGTGCCCACGCGCACCTCCAGAGAATCGTCGGTGGAGCTCATGGTACAGCCGGGGGAGGCCTCGGTCTGACCGTAAACGATGGTGATCTCCTTCATGTTCATTTTGTTCACCACGTCCTGCATCACGGAGACGGGGCAGGGACTGCCTGCCATAATGCCCGTGCGCATATAGGAAAAGTCGGTCTTTTCAAAATCGGGATGCTCCAGCAGGGCAATGAACATGGTGGGAACGCCGTGGAAGGCGGTGATGTGCTCGTTGTGAATGCAGGCCAAAGAGGATTTGGCGGAAAAATAGGGGATGGGCTGGAGGGTGGCGCCGTGGGTCATGGAGGCGGTCATTGCCAGCACCATGCCAAAGCAATGGAACATGGGCACCTGGATCATCATTCGGTCCTCGGTGGACAGATCCATTCGGTCGCCGATGCACTTGCCGTTGTTAACGATGTTATAGTGGGTGAGCATCACGCCCTTGGGGAAGCCCGTGGTGCCCGAGGTGTACTGCATATTGCACACGTCGTGTACGTTCACGGCGGCGGCTCTGCGCCACACTTCCTCCACGGGAACCTTGTGGGCCAGATGCACGGCGTCTTCCCAGGTCATACAGCCCTGCTGACGGTAGCCCACGGTGATGACGTTGCGCAGGAAGGGAAGGCGCTTGGCGTGGAGGGGCTCTCCGCTGCGGGTGTGCTCCAGTTCGGGGCAAAGCTGGGCAATGATCTCATTGTAGTGGCTGTCGCGGCTGCCCTTTTCCATGATCAGGGTGTGGGTGTCGGACTGCTTTAAGAGATATTCGGCTTCGTGGATCTTATAAGCGGTGTTCACCGTTACCAGCACGGCGCCGATCTTGGTGGTGGCCCAGAAGGCAATGTACCACTGGGGGAGGTTGGAGGCCCACATGGCCACGTGGCTTCCTGGCTTTACGCCCATGGCAATGAGGGAGCGGGCAAATTCGTCCACGTCGTCCCGGAACTGGGAGTAGGTGCGGGTGTAGTTGAGGGTGGTGTACTTAAAGGCGTACTGATCGGGGAAATGCTCCACCATGGTGTCCAGCACCTGGGAGAAGGTCTTCTCAATGAGGGTTTCCTTTTTCCACACGAATTTTCCCGTGCCCCGTTTGTTCTCGTAGAGCACGGCGCTGGCACGGCGGGTATCCTCGATGGTGGACATATAGGTGACAAAGTGGGGGAAGATCACGTGGATATCGTCCAGCTCGCTGACCCAGTTGGGATCCCATTCCAGGCAAACGAAGCCGTCGTAGTTCACCGAGCGCAGTGCGCCCATAAACTCGGTGAGGGGAAGCCGTCCCTCGCCCACCAGGGTGAAGGCGCCGTCGGCGTCCACGTCCTTAATGTGCACGTGCTTCACGTAGGCACCCAAGTTGGTGATGGTGTCCTGGGGGCTTTCGTTCTTTTGGGTGTAGGGGTAGCACAGATCCCACAGTGCTCCCAAAGCATCGCTGGCAAATTCGTTGAGCAGCTCTCTGAGATGGGCGGTGTCGGCGTAGAGTCCCGCCGTTTCCACGAGCAGAGTCACGCCGTCCTTTTCGGCTTCGGGGAGAGCGGCGCGCAGGAATGCTCTCACGGCTTCATCGGCACCGTCTTTTTCGGTGGCGCGCAGACGCAGATAGGGGGTGCGCAGTTTTCTGGCGGCTTTCAGGCATTCCAGAAACTCTGCCATGATCTGAGAGTGGCTTTGTCTGTCGCTGATATCACCCACCAGGTCGATGCACGGCACGGACAAACGGTACTCCGTGAGCTTGCGATAGGTTTCGTTCAGGGCCCCGTCCACCTCCGAAACGGAGTGGATCTCAATGCCGGAAAAACGGTACTCCTCGGCCACGGTGAAAAACTCGTTCAAGCCGATGTCGTTCCATCGGTTGGTGGAAAAGGATAATTTCATTGCTTACGCCTCCTCGGAGCAGATCTTGTTCAATGCGTTGATATACGCGTGAATGCTGGAGCCCACCACGTCGGTAGAGAGACCTCTGCCCGAATAAAGCTTGCCGCCGTGGCGCAGCTTCACAATGGCTTCGCCCATGGCTTCTCTGCCCTCGGTGACGGAGCGGATCTGGAAATCGTCCAGCTCGTAGTGGGTGCCCAGAATGGATTCCACGGCGAGAAAAGCGGCGTCGATGGGGCCGTCGCCCATGCGGATGCCCTGCAATTCTCTTCCGTCCTTTTCCAGACAAAGCTGAGCGCTGGAGGAGAAGAGATTGGAGGTGTTGATCACGTAGCTTTTGAGCTTATACACGGGAGCAGATTGCACGGAAGATCCTGCGATGATGGCTTCCAGCTCCCTGGCGCCGATGGGTTTTTTCTGGCTGAGGCGCTGGAAGTCCTCGAACACCTTGCTGAGATCCTCGGAGGAAAGCTCGTAGCCCAGTTTTTCCACGTAGCTTCCCACGGTCTGAATGTCGTCTTCCTTGTTGAGCTTGAAATCCTCGGCGGGATCGGCACTTGCTTCTCTGAATGCGGGGGCTTTTCCGGGATGGAGCATTGCCTCGATCTGCTCGCAGGAGTGGGCAAGGGAGGTGTAGTTGAGGCTGCTTTCCCTGCCCAGGGTCTCGCAACGGGCACGGAACACCGCGGCGGCCGCCTCTAAGGAGGGAAAGTCGTCCATTCCCACGGCCACCTTGATCTGGCTCACCCCCGCATCCAGGGCACTGATGGCGCAGGCGGCGCCCAGGCCCGTGGTGTTGGAGAACTCGGCGCCCAGCACGCAGGCATCCATGCCTTCCACATTTTGGGTTACCTCACGGAAGAAATCCGCGGCTTCTCTGGGGAGCATGGTTCCCACGCTGTCGCAAAGGGTCACGGTCTTAGCGCCCGCCTTCACGGCCGTGTTGAGAGCTTTTATGAGAAAGTCCTTCTCGCTGCGGGTGGCGTCCAGGGCGGAGAACTCCACGTCGGGGCAAAGGGAAGCGGCCTTGCGGCACAGAGTATCGATCAATTCCAGCACTGCCTTGGGCTTTTTGCGGCAGATATATTCCATTTGAACGGTGGAGGTGGGAATCATCACGTGGAGGCGGGGACGGTTGGCTTTCTTAATGGCGTCCCAAGCGTTTTCCACGGAATCCTCGGAAAGCTTCACGGGGCAGGAGAGCACGGCGTTTTTCACGATGGGGGCAATGGTGTGCAAAAACAAAACGTCGGTCTTACTGCCGGAAAAGGGAGCGGTTTCAATGAGATCCACGCCCATGGTATCTAAGAGTTTGGTTACCTGGATTTTTTCCTTAAAGCTGAGCTCCCGATTTTGGCCGGGATTTTCTCTCAGAGTGAGATCTCCGATCCATACTTTTTTCATATCGTTTCTCCTTTGGATTGATAATAGATTCTCAGACAATAAAAAATCGGACCCGCGGCGCCCATGCGCCGCAAGCCCGTGAACTACTGAAGGCGGGTTCCCCGTGAGGGAATCCAAAATGAGTCTGACGGAGTGCTTGCACAACAAAGGACGCTATCTTGACTTTACTTGGTAAGTCGAAGGATAGCGGATAGCAGGAGGGTGAAGCTGCAAGCGTTGCCGTTCATCGTCGTTTTCCTTTGCCAAAAAATAGAAGATGGAGAAAGTGTACCACACAATCCCCATCTTGTCAAGAGGTTTTAGAAAATTTTTACCGTGCCATGATCTCGGTGAGGGTCTGACCTAAGATCCTGATGCCCTCTTCGATCTTCTCGTCGGGCATGGTGGAGAAATTCAGGCGGAACATACTGCAGGGCTTTGTCATATCCACCATAAAGGTACTTCCCGGCACGAACACCACGTTTTTCTCGGCGCATTCCTTGGCGATGAGGGAGGTGTCGTAATCCCCGTGCATATCGCACCACACGAACAGGCCGCCCTGAGGAACGGTGTGGGTGATCTGCTTGGGGAAGAAGCGGTCGATGCAGGAGAGCATCAGAGCACATTTGCGGCGGTAAAGGGCGCGGTTTTTCTCAATATAGCTGTCCAGATCGTAGCGCTTCATAAATTCGTACACCAAAAGCTGGGGGAGCATGGGGGTGTGCACGTCGGAGACCTGCTTTGCCACCACCATTTTTGCGATCAGCTCCTTGGGCGCGCAGGTGAAGCCCACCCGCAGACCGGGGGCAATGATCTTGGAGAAGGAGCCGCAGTAGGCAACGATGCCCTCGGTGTCCATGCTCTTGAGGGTGCCAACGTCTTCTCCCGCAAAGCGCAATTCTCCGTAGGGATTATCTTCAATGATGAGAAGGCCGTTTTCCTTTGCCAGAGCGTACACCGCTTTTCTCTTTGCCGGGGACATGGTGGTGCCCGCGGGGTTTTGGAAGGTGGGAATGAGATAGAGGATCTTGGCGTTTTTATTCTCGCTTACGGCTTTTTCCAGAGCCGCAAGATCCACGCCGTCTTCCTCCAGGGGAACGCCGATGAGCTTGGCGTTATAGGAGCGGAAGGCGTTGGTGGCGCCGATGAAGCTGGGCTCTTCCACGATCACCCCGTCCCCTTCGTTGATAAGACACTTGGTAATCAGCTCAATGCCCTGCTGACCGCCGGAGGTGATGAGAAGATCGTCCCTCTCGTTGCCGATGCCTTCTTTCTCCCCAAGCCGCGCCTTCACCAGCTCCTTTAAAGGAGCGTAGCCCTCGGTGACTCCGTACTGGAGGGAGAGAACGGGCTCTTTCCGGAGAAGCTCGGCGGCAATGTCGGCCAGCTCTTGGTTGGGGAAGAGCTCGGGGGCGGGATTTCCTCCCGCCAGACTGATCACGGCGGGATCTCCCGCCAGCTTGAAGATCTCTCGGATGGCGGAGCCCTTCATTTCATTCATTCGATGAGAAAACGAAAATTCCATTTCGGCCTCCCTTAATTGGAAAACAGCTGAGCGCTGTCCAGGTCGCCAAAGCCCTTTGCCAGCAGAAGCTTTTGGGCTTTTTCCACGTCGTCCACCCGCAACACCATCACGGCTTTTGAGTTGGTACGGGTGGCGAAGGCGTACATATATTCCACGGCGATATTCTCCGCACAGAAGAGGGAGAGCATTGCCGCCAATCCGCCGGGGGTGTCGTCAATGGGGAGAGCCAGCACGGGAGTGGTCTTCACGATGACGCCGCTTTCCCGCAGGGCCGTCTTTGCCTTATCGGGGTCGCAAACGATCATTCGCAGAACGCCGAAATCCGTGGTATCTGCCAGGGACAGGGCGCTGATGTTCACGTTGTTTTCCTTCAGGACGTTTACGATCTCCATCAAGCGTCCCGCTTTGTTTTCCACGAAAATAGAAAGTTGATTGATCTGCATCGTATCCTCCTCAGAACAGTTTGCGGTTGTCGATCACGCGCTTGGCCTTGCCTTCGCTGCGAGCGATGGTCTTGGGGTTCACCAGGTGCACCTTGGCGCCGATGCCCAGCACCGAGCGGATCTCGGCGGTGATGCTCTTTTCCACCCGTTCAATGCTCTTCACGTCGTCGGCAAAGAGGGATTCGCTCATTTCCACGTTAATGTCAAAGGTGTCGGTGTTGTTCACACGGTCCACGACGATCTGATAGTTGGGAGTGATGGCGCCGTCGTTGACTTTCAGAAGCACCTCTTCGATCTGAGAGGGGAACACGTTCACGCCGCGGATGATGAGCATATCGTCGCTTCTTCCCCGGGGCTTGGCCATTCGGATGTGGGTCCTTCCGCAGGAGCAGGGCTCCAGAGAAAGGGTGCAGATGTCCCGGGTGCGGTAGCGGATCACGGGGAAGCCTTCCTTGGTGATGGTGGTGAACACCAATTCACCGCTTTCGCCCACGGGGAGAACTTCTTCGGTTTCGGGATCGATGATCTCGGGGATGAACAGATCCTCGCACACGTGCATACCCTTCTGTTCACAGCACTCGTAGCTGACGCCGGGGCCCATGATCTCCGACAGACCGTACACGTCGTAAGCCTTCAAGCCCAGCTTTTCCTCGATGCTCTTTCTCATTTCGTCCGTCCAGGGCTCGGCGCCGAAGATGCCCGCCTTCAGGCAAAGCTGATCCTTCACGCCCATTTCTTCCACGGCCTCGCCCAGATACATGGCGTAGGAGGGAGTGCAGCAGAGAACGGTGGATTTAAAGTCGATCATGGTCTGGATCTGATTTTGGGTGTTGCCCGAGGAGATGGGAACCACGGTAGCGCCGATCTTTTCCGCGCCGCCGTGAGCGCCCAGTCCGCCGGTGAACAGCCCGTAGCCGTAAGCCACCTGCACGATGTCGTTGCGGTCGGCTCCCACGGCCGCCATCTGTCTTGCCATGGCGTTGGCCCAGTCGTTCAAGTCTTTTGCGGTGTAGCCCACCACGATCTTCTTGCCCGTGGTGCCGCTGGAAGCGTGAACACGGACGATATTGTCAAGGCTTTCGGCAAAGAGCCCGTAGGGATAATAATCTCTCAGATCCTGCTTATAGGAGAAGGGGAGCTTATAAAGATCCTCCACGCCGTGAATATCTTCGGGCTTCAAGCCCTTTTCGTCCATTCTCTTGCGGAAGCACTCCACTTTTTCATACATTCGTTTGACCTGCCACACCAAGCGTTCGCTTTGAAGCTGTCGGAGCTGTTCGCGGGGCATGGCTTCAATTTCGGGTTGCCACATTGCCATAAGAGAGTCCTCCCTGTTTATTTCAGATTGTAGCCCAGTTCAAAGGCTTTCAGATTCACGTCCAGAAGCTTTGCGGGAACGGTGGTTTTCAAGGTTTCAAGCCAGGCCTCCTTGGGAATGTCCGAGGTGGCGGCCAAAACGCCGATGAGCACCACGTTCACTGCCTTGAAGCTGCCTGCTTCTTCTGCCAGCCGCAGAGCCTCCACCACGGTAAGATCCGCTTTTGATGCCAGCTTTTCCTCGATGTTCTCGGGATACTTTGCCGCCCCCGTGATCACGGGCATGGGCAAAATGCATTGGCGGTTGACGATGAGCTTGCCGCCTTTTTTCAAGTAGGGGAGGGCGCGATAGGCCTCCAGAAGCTCAAAGGCAAGAATCACGTCTGCCTCACCCTTGTCGATAATGGGGGAGTGCACCTTGGAGGCGTATTTCACGTAGGTCACCACGCTTCCGCCCCGCTGGCTCATGCCGTGAACCTCGCTGACCTTCACGTCGTAGCCCTGAGCCAGGAGAGTGTTTCCCAAAATGCGGCTGGCCAGAAGAGTTCCCTGTCCGCCCACGCCCACGATCATCACGTTTTTGCTCATCCTTCAGTCCTCCTTCTTTTCAATGGCACCGAAGGGGCACACCTTGGTGCAGAGTCCGCAGCCGTTGCATTGAGTGGGGTCGATGCGCACGCCGTTCTCGTCGCTGATAATGGCGGGACAGCCCAGCTTCATGCACAGGCGGCACTTGCGGCATTTGTCGGCGTTCACCTGGCAACTGCCCGAGTAGGTCACGGCTCTTTTCAGCAGTGCGCAGGGCCGCTGGGCAATAATGACGGAGGGCTCTTCCTTTTGAGTTTCCTCTTTCACGATCCGCTCGAATTCCTTGATGTCGAAGGGATCTGCCACCGCCACGTTTTTCACGCCCACGGCCTTTGCCAGGGCAACCAGATCCACCTGGGGCGTTTTCTCCCCGCGGATGTTGAAGCCCGTGGCGGGATTCTCCTGGTGGCCGGTCATTCCCGTGATGGAGTTGTCCAAAATGATCACCGTGCCCACGCCCTTGTTGCACACCAGGTCGATCAGACCCGTGATGCCCGAATGGATGAAGGTGGAGTCGCCGATGACGCTCACCAGATTTTTGGCAAATTCGTTGCCTCGGGCCTTGGCCATTCCGTGGGCGGCGCTGACGGAGGCACCCATGCAGATGGTGGTGTCCACGCAGGACAAAGGCGCCACGGCCCCCAGGGTGTAGCATCCGATGTCGCCGGAAACGGTGAGTCCCAGCTTTTTCAGCACGTAGAAGGTGGCACGGTGGGGACAGCCTGCGCAAAGCACGGGAGGACGGGCGGGCAGAGCTTCCTCGGGGGTGTCAAAGGCGGGGGCGTCTTGGCCCAGCACGGCCTTTTTGATCATGGCGGGGGTGTATTCTCCCAAGAGGGTGAAGGCATCCTTGCCCGTGACCTTCATTCCCAGGGCGCGGCAATGCTCTTCGATAAAGCCGTCCAGCTCTTCGATAACGAACACCTTTTCGTTGGCGGCGGCGAAGGCCTTGAGCTTTTCATCGCACAGGGGCCACACCATTCCCAGCTTCAAGAAGTTCACGCTGTTGCCCAGGGCTTCTTTGGCATACTGATAAGCGATGCCCGAGGCGATAACACCCACGGTCTTGCCGTTATCCTCCACGGCGTTGATCTCGGTGCGCTCGGCAAAGTCCACGAGCTTTTTCGTGCGCTCCTCCACCACCACGTGGCGTTTCACGGCGTTGGCGGGCATCATCACGTTTTTGGCAATGTTTTTTTCGTAGGGCTTCAATTCCTTTTCCCGGCGCTCTTGGACCTCGCTGAGGCTCTGAGAGTGGGACACTCTGGTGGAAAGGCGCACGAAGAAGGGAGTGTCAAATTCTTCGGACAGCTCAAAAGCAAGCTTGGTGAAACTGCGGCATTCGGCAGAATCCGCGGGCTCCAGCATGGGGATCTTGGCGGCCCGGGCGTAGTGGCGGGAATCCTGCTCGTTCTGAGAGGAATGCATTCCCGGATCGTCTGCCACGCAGAGCACCAGGCCTGCGTTCACGCCGATGTAGCTCACGGTGAACACGGGGTCTGCCATCACGTTGAGTCCCACGTGCTTCATACAGCTCATAGCTCTGGCACCTGCCAGAGAAGCGCCGATGGCGGTTTCCGCGGCGACCTTTTCGTTGGGCGCCCACTCGGCGTAGATGTTCCCGTCGTATTTCACGATGGCTTCGGTGATCTCGGTGCTGGGGGTTCCCGGATAGCTGGACACCACCCTCACGCCCGCTTCATAGGCACCCTGTGCCACGGCGGCGTTACCCAAAAGCAGTTTCTTCATAGCATTCTCCTTCGATTTTTATGAATGGATCTCGTTTTGTTTGGCTACCACGCGGTCTGCTCCGTAGAGCTTTCTCAGCCTGGGCTTTTCGATCTTGCCCGTGGGGTTGCGGGGAACGTCGGCAAAGATGAACCGATGGGGCCGCTTGTAGCGGGGAAGCTCCATGCAAAACTGCGTGAGCTCTTCTTCGCTCAGCGTACATTCGGGCTTCACCTGCACCACGGCGGCGGCAATTTCTCCCAAACGGCTGTGGGGCAGACCGATCACCGCCACGTCGCTGATCTTGTCGTTCTTTCTTAAAAAGTCCTCAATTTGAACGGGGTAGAGGTTCTCTCCCCCGGAGATGATCACGTCTTTTTTGCGGTCCACCAGGAAGATGAAGCCGTCCTCGTCCTGCGTGGCCATATCTCCCGTGTAGAGCCAGCCGTCCTTCAACACCTCGGCGGTGGCTTTTTCGTCTTTATAGTATTCCTTCATCACGCCGGGGCCCTTCACGGCCAATTCTCCCACCTCTCCCTGAGGCACGGGGGAGCCGTCGGGGGCAACGATCTTCACTTCCCAGCCGAAGCCCGCCTTGCCGATGGCGCCCACCTTGTGGACGTTCTCCACACCCAGGTGAACGCAGCCGGGGCCGATGGATTCGCTCAAACCGTAGTTGGTGTCGTATTCGTGAGAAGGGAAATGCTCCTTCCAGCGCTTAATGAGGCTGGGGGGCACGGGCTGGGCGCCGATGTGCATCAGGCGCCATTGGGAAAGATCGTATTCCTCGGGATTCACCTCGCCCCGATCAATGGCGTCCAACAGATCCTGGGCCCAGGGCACCAACAGCCAAACGATGGTGCATTTTTCCTCGCTGACGGCGTTGAGGATCCATTGGGGCTTAATGCCTTTTAAGAGCACCGCCTTGCCGCCCACCAGAAAACTGCCGAACCAGTGCATCTTCGCTCCCGTGTGATACAGGGGAGGAATGCACAAAAACACGTCGTCTTTGGTTTGGGAATGGTGCGCCTGCTCGGTTTTGGCCGCGTGCATCAGACTGGTATGATCGTGCACGATGGCTTTGGGAAAGCCCGTGGTGCCCGAGGAAAAGTAGATGGCGGCATCGTCCCCGTCGCAAAGGGGAACGCGGGGGGACTTGGCGGAGCAATAGAGGGTGAGCCGATCGTAGCTCTCGGCAAAGTCGGGGCAACCGTCGCCCACGTACAGCAGATGCTTCACTCGGGGCATCTGATCGCTGATCTCCTTGATGCGATCGGTAAATTCGGGGCCGAAGAGCAAGCCGTCGGCATCGGAGAGGGTGAGGCAGTAGCGGATCTCTTCCGCGGTGTATCGGTAGTTGAGCGGCACTGCCATGGCACCTGTTTTGAGGATGCCGAAGTAAATGGGAAGCCACTCCAGGCAGTTCATCAGCAAAACGGCAATCTTGTCTCCTTTTTTCACGCCTCTTGCCAAAAGAAGGTTTGCCATTCGGTTGGCTTTTCGGTCAAATCCCGACCAGGTGAGCTGTCTGCGGTAGCGCTCCCCGGGGGTGGATTCAATGAGGGAAAACTCCCGCCAGGTCAATTGGCTTTTGTTTTCCGCCTTGGGGTTGAGCTCGGTGAGGGCAACGTCGTCGGGGTAGAGCTTGGCGTTGCGTTCCAAAATTTCGGTAATGGGCATTTACGCTTCCTCTTTCTCAGAGTTGAAAATTTTCATCAGATGGGCTTGGGGATAGCCTTTGGTGAAAAGGCTGATGACGGGCACGGCAATGAGGCTGACGAGCATCGCCGTCACGCCCAGCTCGGGAGCCTTGGCAACGGCGGAGGCAAAGCCCGATTGCACCGTGAGGATCAAGGTGGGAACGGCAACGGTGAGACAGGACAGGATCATACCGCCCCACACCGCCGCGCGGGTGATCTTCTTGGAGAAGAGACCCCACAGGTAGGGCCCGATGAAGCAGCCTGCCACCACGCCCCAGGAGAAGCTCATAATGTTCACGATCACGGAGATGTTGGCGGTGGCAAACACATAGGAAAGCACCACGAACAAGAGGCACAGGCCGCGGGTGAGAAGCATTTGCTTCTTGCCTTCCGCCGCCTTTTTGCTCACCTCGGGGATCAGATCCACGGAGATAGCGGAGGCACTGCAAAGCACGATGGATGCCAGGGTGGACATGGACGCGCTGAGCAACAGGATCATAATAACGGCCAAAAGCAGGGTGCCCGCGCCGCCGCTGAGAGCTTTCAGCAGCATTTGAGGGATCACGGCGTCGTGGCCTGCCTCGGGAAGGGTGTTATTGAGCACCAAGCGGGAAAGGCTTCCCACAAAGTAGGCGCCGCAACCGATAACCATACAAAAGATCGTGGAGATCACGGTGGCCTGCTTCACGGACTTGGTGTCCTTAATGGAATAGTACTTGGTGATCATCTGAGGGAGGCCCCAGGTGCCCAAACTGGTAAGAAGAATGTTGGTGCACAAAAAGCGGAAGGAATCGCCTCCGAAGAGGGAGGTGAGCTGAGCTCCGTCCACCCCGTCGCCGTTGTTGGGGATGGCGCCCAGGTTTTCCCAAAAGGCACCGAAGCCGCCCACGGAGGGGTAGTTTGCCACGGCAACTACCATGCAAACGATGCCCGCCAGCATAATGATGCCCTGGATAAAATCGGTATAAGCGGTGGCAAGGTAGCCGCCCAACACCAGATACACGGCAGTGAGCGCGGCAATAATGGCCATGCACACGTTGACGCTCAGACCGGGGAAGATGGTGCTGAACATAGAGCCCAGTCCCTTGTAGACCGCGGCGGAATAGGGAACGAGAAAAATGAAAATGATCAGCGCGGAGAAGATCTTCAGACCCTTGGAGTCATAGCGCATACAAAGAAATTCGGGAAGGGTCTTGGCGCCCAGGGTACGGGTCATGCCGCGGGTGCGTTTGGCCAGCAAAAGCCAGGCCAACAGACAGCCCAACAGGGCGTTTCCCACGCCGATCCAAAGGCTTCCGATGCCGATGTCCCAGCCGTGCTTGCCCGCGTAACCCACGAAGATCACTGCGGAGAAATAGCTGGTGCCGTAAGCAAAAGCACTCACCCAGGGACCCAGCTTTCTGCCTCCCAGCAAAAAGCCTTCCATATTTTTGATCTTGCGGGCAGAGAAGATGCCGATGCCCGACATCAGCGCCGCAAAGACCGCCAGTGCCACGATTGTGACGATTTGCAATTCACCCATGAAAAACACTCCTTTAACAGAGGCGCTTCGGTGAAAAAAAGCCCTCTGTATCAAATTAATACAGAGGACGAATCAAAATCCGTGTTACCACCTCATTTTACCGCTGCCTCACGGCGAACGGCCTTATCGGGTACGGCCAAGGAGAAAGCTTATACCCCGCGCGATAACGGGCGCCTCCGTTGCAGCCTACCGGGAAGATCCTTTGGGTGCACAGCTCGCGAAGCGTATTCGTTCCGACCCTCATACCGTCTCACAGCCTCCGACAGCTCTCTGAAAATCCGATCGGTCCTACTTTCCTTCGGTTACAGCCTTTGAGTGAAAAATATTCACCAATACCATTATAGCGCTTTTTTTGTCGATGTCAAGGGGCTGGGGCAAAAAAATGGGGCATCTTTTTCAAGAGGAGGGGGATACTTTACTATCATTTGATAGTAAAGTAAAGTCTTTTTTTCTGTTGCGGGTATACTGTTTTCAGAGGCGAGAGCGGTGTACTATCCCAGACTGAGAGATTTGAGAGAAGATAAGGATATGGTGCAAAAGGAGGTTGCGGCCCTGTTGGGGATCGACCAAAGGGTCTACAGCAACTATGAAACGGGAAAGCGGGAGATTCCCGCCCGCTTCGTGGCCACTCTTGCCCGATTTTATGCCACCTCTGCCGATTATATTCTCGGCCTGACCGACGACCCCAAGCCCGCAACAAAGCACGGCAATTCCTAAAAGAGATGATCCACCCGCAAGGCCGGGTGGTATTTTTTTCGTGAGGGAGGCTTTTGCATCAGAGCCTTCGGCCCGCCTGCTCTGTTAAAAAGAGGAATAATTGCATATTGACGAAAGGGAAAAGAAGGGATATAATCATTACAGAAAAATTAAAGGAAACATAGCGATGTTAAAACGATTTCTCGGCTATTATCGGCCCCACAAAAAACTGTTGGCTCTGGATATGCTGGCTTCTTTGCTGATCTCTCTGATCGGCATGGCGTATCCGGTGATGACCAACCGTATGCTCAACGACTTTATCCCCCAACGCAATTATTCGGCGGTGGTGATCGCAGGCGGTGCCGTGCTGATCCTTTACGGACTGCGGATGCTTTTGCGCTATTTCGTGCAGTATTACGGGCATCTCATCGGCGTTCGGATGCAGTCTCAGATGCGGCAGGATCTGTTCGGCCATCTGCAAAAGCTGCCCTTCTCCTTTTTTGATAACCATGAAACGGGAAAGATCATGACGCGTCTCACCTCGGATCTGTTTGAGGTGTGCGAATTGGCCCATCACGGCCCGGAGAATCTTCTCATCAGTGCGGTGATGATCCTGCTGTCCTTTTTCTATCTTCTCAGCATCGACTGGATCCTGACCCTGATCATTTTCGCCTGCGTACCGATCTTGGTTTTGGTCACCTTCTATACCCGCAGGGCAATGAAATCCGCCTTTGACGATCGGCGCAAGAGCAACGCCGTGATCAACGCCGCCGTGGAAAGCAGCGTCACGGGGATCCGCGTCACCAAGGCCTACACCAACGCTTCTCTGGAACAGGAAAAATTCCGCAAGGGCGACGAGTCCTTTGTGAGAGATTCCGGCAGGGCGTATGCCGCCATGGCGAAGTTTCACTCCTCCACTTCCTTTGTTACCGATGTGTTCAACGTATTCATCCTCATTGCAGGGGGCTTGTTTTTGTATGCGGGACGGATCTCCTTCGGGGATTATTCCACCTTCGTGGTTTCGGTGAATCTGTTCATCAATCCCGTGAACACCCTCATCGGCTTTATGGAGCAGTTCCAAAACGGTGTCAGCGGCTTCCGCCGCTTTGCGGAGATCATGGAGGAGGAGCCGGAAGAGGAGAGGGAGGATGCGGCGGAGCTTACCAAGGCGGAGGGCGCCATTGAATTTCAAAAGGTGAGCTACGGCTATGATTCCTCCAAAGAAGTGCTTCACGAGGTGGATCTGCGCCTGGAAAAGGGGAAAAAGCTGGCGCTGGTGGGTCCCTCCGGAGGAGGAAAGACCACCCTTTGCCATTTGTTGCCCCGCTTTTATCCCTTGGACGAGGGCAGGATCCTCATTGACGGGCAGGACATTCGCTCCTTGAAGCTATCCTCTCTTCGCCGCCACATCGGCATCGTTCAGCAGGAGGTGTTTCTGTTCGGAGGAAGCATTCGGGACAACATTCTCTACGGCAGACCCGACGCCACCGAGGAAGAGGTGTACGAGGCGGCCCGCCGTGCCAACATTCACGATTATATTATGAGCCTGGAGAAGGGCTACGACACTCAGATCGGTGAGCGGGGCGTGAAGCTTTCGGGCGGACAGAAGCAAAGACTGAGCATTGCCCGCGTGTTTTTAAAGGACCCCGCCATTCTCATTCTGGACGAGGCCACCAGCGCTCTGGACAACACCACCGAGGTGCTGATCCAGCAATCTCTGGACGAGCTTTGCCGCGGCCGCACCACCCTGGTGGTGGCTCACCGTTTATCCACGGTGCGCAACGCCGACGAGATCGCCGTGATCATAGACGGCAGGATCACCGAGCGGGGCACCCACGAGGAGCTGATGGCCTCGGGCGGCACTTATCAAACGCTCTATTCTTTGCAATTTAGGGACAGCGACCGCAAATAAACAAAAAAGCTGCCTCAACTACTCGGCCTTGAGTATTTGAGACAGCTCTTTTTTTATTCGTCGTCCTCCCGGGCAATTTCTTTGTTTTTAAGAGAAGGGATCGAGTTTATCTTTTCTTGCGCCATCGCACCCCGTTTTGCCCCGATCGTGATTCCTCGCTTTTTGTCAGAAAGCACAAAAACGGCGCTTGTTTTTCTACAGGCAAGGGTCGGTCACATCATTGACGGGTCTCATAAAAAGATGTATAATATTTCCAGGAAGTATTCCCCCCGACGAAAGGAGACAACGATGAAAAAGCAACTGCAAGGAATATTGTGTCTGTTACTCTGCCTGGCGGTGATGGCACCGTGCTTGCCTTTGCGCGCACTGGCGGAAACGATGAGCGACGTGCAAAGCATTGTCGCAGAGAAAACGAGCCCCGGGGAGGAGACGGCGGTTTTGGAGATCGCCGCGGAAGTGGTGGAGAAGCGGGACGAGTTCACCAAGGTGTACCGAATGAGCGACGGCTCCTACACGGCGGCGGTGTATCCCGTGCAGATCCATTATGAAAAAAACGGCGTGATGGAAGAGATCGACAACACGCTAAAAGAAGTGACTTTGGGAGGAAAGGCGTACTACCGCAATACCGCTGGCCCTGTTGAAATGTGGCTCCCCAAAAACGCGGGGGAGGGCGCAGTGATCTGCCGCAAGGGCGAATACGTGCTGGCATTTTCCTATGACGCAATGAGCGCCACCCCCTCCATTCTCAGCCAAAGCACCGCGGAGCTTGGCCTTAGGGAAGAAAGCGCGGAGCAAATGCGCGTCCGCAAAGCTGTGAGCCGTATCGGCTACGATAAGGTAAGCTCTCCCGAGCGCCTGTCGTATTGTCTTACGGGAAGCTCTCTGAAAGAAGAATTGATCCTGAAGAGCAAGAGTCTTTTGAAGGAAAGCTACAGCTTCACCATGAAAACGGAGCGTCTGGCCCCCCGGGTGAAGGAAGACGGCTCGGTGGAACTGAACAATGAAGCGGGAGAAACGGTGTTCACCGTTGCCGCTCCCTTCATGACGGATGCCCAAGGCGAATACAGTCCATCCATTGCCGTGAGCGTGACGGAAAACGCCGACGGCAGTTATCGCTATACCCTCACGCCCGACGCGGCGTGGCTAAAGGAGGCAAGCTTCCCCGTGGTGATCGACCCGCCGGTGTATGAGTCGGGCATCACAACCATCAAGGACACCACGGGTGTGTTTTCGAATGCAGCGGGAGATTTAAGCGATTCCCAAGAAAAAAAGACGATCAAGGTGGGAACCTACAACTCAAAAGAGGTGCAGGGAATGGTGTACGCCGCCCTTCCCGCGGCGTTGGTATCCGGATCCACCCGTATCATTGATGCGAGGCTGGAGCTGGTGGGCACGGCGTTGGAAATGAGCTCCTCCACTTTGCGCATCGACGCTTACCGCATCACCGAGGACTGGAACACCTCCAACGTGTCGGAAAACGGAGTTGTTGTCTTGAACAACAATTCCATGAGCGATAATACGGACGTTTTGGATTATGTTTTCGTGGATAAAGGTTCTTCTCACCGCGGAGCGGTGTATGCATTTGACATTACGGAAGCGGCCCAAATGTGGTTGGAGAACACCGCGCCTAATTACGGAATTTCCCTTCGATGCTTAAACAGGGCTGCCTCGGGCAAAGATTTGGTTCGCTTCGTGGACAGCACCGACCGTGACAATCAGCAGGCCAGCCCCACTTTTGTGTTCAACTACCGTGACAGCGTGGGAGCGGAAGACCATTGGACCTTCACCTCCGTGGAGGCGGGACGCTTTGGCGTGGCGGGCGTGAACAATTTCAACGGCAATCTGGTGCAGAGCCATCCGCTCACCTCCTCCACGGCCAACAACGCTCCCGTGAACGTGAGCATCCACTACAGCCTTAACTCCACGGTGGGAAACACGGGGCTGGCCGGTTGGCAGACCAACTACCACATGCGCATCGGGAAGCTGGAGGAAGCTCTGAGTTACGGAGGCCGAACCTATCCGTATTACTACTGCGACGGGGACGGAACGCGCCACTATCTCTATGAAGACGGGGGCGTGTATCGGGACGAGGACGGCTTCGGCTTTGAAATGACCCGCATTAATGAGGAGGAATACCATTACCGTCTGGTGACCAAGGATCAGACGGTGCTGAAGTTTGATTGGTGGGGCAGATTAAAACACATCAAAGATCACGAAGGAAACTATAATCTTATCGTTGCACAAAGCTACACGGATTCCTCCGATCTGCGCATTGACTATATCCTGGAAGGCACGGATATGGCAAGCACCACCCGCCGCACCGAGTTTAGCTATTCGCACAATGAGGTGGACGTCACTTCTCCTGAGGACTACAACGTTACCTTACGGTATTATGAAGGCCAACTCTGGGAGATCGCCTACTCGGGCGGAGGGAGCGTAACGTACTCCTACGACGACGCGGGACGCCCCATGCTCATTCAAAACGGATTGGGACGGTACACCTTGGTGGAATATACCTCGGGCCGCGTGACCAGAGTGAAAAAGCTCTCCTGGGGCTCCATCCGCGGCACCGTGAGAACCCCCCTGGAAAGCTGCAGCTTTGCCTATCATCACAATTTCACCGTGGTGACGGATCATAAGGGAAGAAGCTATCACTACCAGTTCAATAATTACGGACAAACCGTGGGTATCACGGATCCTCAAAACTCTTTGGGACAAAGCTATGCTTACGGCGCACCGGGAGGAAACACCGGAGAGATAAACAAGCTTCTGTCCGCCTCCAAGACCTTCTATGCCTCGGAGAACCGTCTGGAGCAAAACTCCTTTGCTTCCGCCGCTTCGCTGAATTCCTGGAGTGCGTACCCCTCGGGGCAGGTGAGCAAGGCTGTCAGTTGGTTCGGTGCAACCACCGCCTCCTCCTGTATGCAGTTACAGAAAAGTTCCGCCGTTGCCTCCTCGGTATATCAAGGTGTGTCCAACCTCAGCCCCGGTGTGTACGTGGTATCCCTGTCGGTGAACACTCTGGGCTCAGGTTTGAGCGGCACGGGAGTTCGGGCAATGATCAACGTGTTCAACGCCTCGGGCTACCGCACCGACTCTCTGAGCATTCCCGTGATCACAACGGATAACAAATGGGTACGGGTACAGACCGGAGTCACCGTGCTGGAGGGAGATACCTACGTCAACGTGGGCGTATATTTCCCTGCCGACACCGCGGGCACGGTGTATGTGGATGATATCCAACTGGAGCGCGTTCCCGATGTCACGGGCGGCGGCACCTACAATCTTTTGCCCCACACCTCCTTTAAGAACGGGTTGGCTAATTGGGCGGTGACAGGCTCTGCCTCGGTGGTTACTCCCGCCGATGCCCCCGCCGTGGTGCAAAACGCCGTGAAGCTTGCGGGCAATCCCGCAGGGGAAGCCAAGATGGCCCGCTTGGTGAATATGGCGGGGAAAGCGGGAGACAGCTTTGTGTTCGGTGCTTGGGCAAAGGGCAACAGCGTTCCCCTTGCACACAACGCCTACGGAAAGAAAGGCGATCCTCTCTTCGGTCTGCGCTTAGAATATCTGGACGGCTCGGACAACGTGTTGAAAGCCTCCGAGATCAAAAGCTTTAACAGCGTCATAGAAGATTGGCAATACGTGACGGATTGCTTTGTTGCTCCCGTGGACTATGCCAAGATCCGGCTGGTATTTTTGTATTCCTACAACGCGGGCGAGGTGCTTTTTGCCTGTCCCTTCGTGTACAAATCCGCCTACGGCAGTGAATATGCCTACGATGAGGACGGAAATCTCATAGGGGCCAAGGAGCTGAGCGAAGCACAGAGTGCCTTTGAGTATCAGGATAACGTGCTTTCCTCCTCCGTCAGCCCCACGGGAAGCCGTTTTATGTACTCTAAAGCGCCCTCCTCCCCCCGCATCGTCTCCGCCTTTTCCAACGCGGGTCAGCGCCTGCATTACACCTACAACCAAAGCGGCGATGCCACGCAAATGCAGATCACGGAGATGCCCGTCTACGCTTCTCCCAAGGGGGACAGCGGCAATCTTAAATGCGTGCTGGTGAATGCCGACGGCGGGCGTGCCCTCTACGCCTATACCCTCACCTCGGGCGCTGAAGTGTACAGCTCGGATTACTATGAGTCCCGCACGGCAATGCGCTGGGAGTTGATCCCTGCCTCTGCAACGGACAGCAGTATTTTCGTGATCCGCTCTTTGGCAAACACTTCTCTGGCGCTCACCTCCAACAGCGCAAGCACCGCCTTCACCGTCACCTCCTACACTTCGGGCTCTCCCACTGCGGGTCAGCTGTTCAAGATCGTCTCCAACGACGACGGCAGCTTCCGTTTGCTTACGGGGGTGAGCAATTACCAAAAGTGCGTGTATGAAAAGAGCGATTCCTTCCACTACGAGGGAAGCGATAACCGCCTGGTCAAAGCTCACGACAGCTACAAGAATCAAACCAACGCCAAGTGGTATTTGTGCGGCTACGACCACGACCTTGTGATCCGCACCTCGGCAAGCTATTCCGCCGACGGAAACTACCTGGCCTCAAGCACCGACCAACGGGGCTTTGTCACAAGCTATACCTATAACAGCCAAGGCCTGGTCTCCACCGTCACCGACCCGGAGGGGAACGTGACAAGCTACGAGTACGACGTGCTGGGAAGAACCACC
>JAZNGI010000212.1:0-4541 GCA_045576375.1 Eubacteriales bacterium | reverse complement strand
GTGAGTGCGGAGTGCCTGATGCCTTCCACGGGCTACGGGTATAACGATCGCGGCAGAGAGACTCTGGACCTGGTGTATGCCCGGGTGTTTGAAGCACAGGCCGCCTTTGCCCGCCACAACATCGTCAGCGGCACCCACGCTCTCACCGTGGGCCTGTTCGGCCTGCTCCGCCCCGGAGACGAGCTTCTCAGCGCGGCGGGAAAGCCCTACGACACTTTGGACGAAGTGATCGGCATCGGCAAGGCCAAGGGCGACGGATCGCTCGCGGATTTCGGCGTGAGCTACCGACAAGTAGAACTGACTCCCCGGGGCAACCTGGATTTAGAAGCGATCAAGGCCGCCATTTCCCCCAAAACCAAGGTGGTCTACGTACAAAAGAGCCGTGGCTACTCCTCCCGCCGCACCATTCCCAACCGAGAGATCGGAGAGCTGGTGAAGGCGGCAAAGGAAGTGAAGAAGGACGTTTTCGTGTTTGTTGACAACTGCTACGGCGAGTTCTGCGAGGAACACGAGCCCTGCTATTACGGCGCCGATCTGTGCGTGGGCTCGCTGATCAAGAATCCCGGCGGCGGCATTGCCGAGTGCGGCGGCTATCTGGCGGGAAGCGCCAAGGCGGTGGAGCTTTGCTCCTACCGTTTCACCTGCCCCGGCACGGGCTTGGAATGCGGCGCCACCCTGGATCAGAATAAAAATATGTTCAAGGGGCTGTTCTTCGCGCCCCACGTCACGGCGCAAGCCTTGAAGACCGCCCTTTTTGCCGCCGCCCTCTTTGAACGATTGGGCTATACTCCCCTTCCCCGCAAAGAAGAGACTCGTTACGACATTATTCAAGCCCTGCAACTGGGCAAAAAGAGTGACATTGAAGCCTTTTGCCGCGGCATTCAAGCGGGCTCCCCCATTGACAGCTTCGTGACTCCCGAATTTTGGGATATGCCCGGCTATGACACCCAGGTGATCATGGCGGCGGGAGCCTTCGTGCAAGGCGCCTCTATTGAGCTTTCCGCCGACGCACCTCTGAGAGAGCCTTACCTGGTGTATATGCAAGGCGGGCTCACCTACGAAAGCGGGAAATTGGGCGTTCTCAGTGCCGCCCAAGAGATCTTAAAAGAGAAAGAATAAGAAAGCAACAAAAAAAGCCGACTCAGTCGGCTTTTTTTGTTTAAAAGGAGAAAACACAATCAGAGCACTTAGGCTCCTCGAAATAATTCTTTTAGAAGTTCTTTCTTCTGGTGCTGTTGAGGATCTTCATCAGCTCATCCTCTTCGCCGGAAACGGGAGCCTGCTCCCCTGCCTGATCAAGAGGCTTGTCGAGAGTAGGTCTGGAAGCGCCGCCGGGAGCAGCAGAATCGAAGCCCGTGGCAACCACGGTGATCTTCATTTCATCCTGGAGAGACTCATCAATGCGCACACCCCAAATGAGGTTCACATCGGGATGTCCCTCGTTTTGGATCATGCTGGAGGCAATCTCGGTCTCGTCGAATCCGATGTCGGGAGAAGCGGTGATGCTGACGATCAAGCCGCGGGCACCTGCAATGCTGGTTTCCAACAGGGGGCTGGAAATTGCCATTCTGGCGGCAACCTCTGCCTTTTCCTTACCCTTACCGAAGCCCACGCCCATGTGAGCAAGACCTGCGTTGGACATAACAGCGGTTACGTCGGCAAAGTCCAGGTTTACCAGGCCGGGAACGTTGATCAGACTGGAAATGCTCTGAACGCCGCGGCTGAGAACACCGTCGGCCACTTCAAAGGCGTTGAGAAGGGTGATGCGGGTTTCGCTGACCATTTTCAGTCTCTCGTTGGGGATGACCACCAGAGAGTCCACAAACTGGCTGAGGTTCTTAATTCCCTCTTCTGCCTGGTCCATACGCTTCTTTCCTTCAAAGGAGAAGGGCTTGGTAACGATACCCACGGTGAGGATGCCCATATCCTTGGCAACCTTGGCGATGATGGGGGATGCGCCGGTGCCGGTGCCGCCGCCCATACCGGAGGTCAAAAACACCATGTCGGCTCCCTTGAGAGCCTGGGTGATCTCTTCAATGGACTCTTCTGCAGCGCGCTTGCCCACTTCGGGATTTGCACCTGCGCCGAAGCCTCTGGTGACTCTCTCGCCGATGATGACTTTCTTGCCCGCCTGGGACTTATTGAGAGACTGCTTATCGGTGTTCATCACCACGAATTCCACACCCTGGATGTCGGATGCGATCATACGGTTGACGGTGTTGGTTCCGCCGCCGCCGACACCTACCACTTTTATATTTACAACGTTTTCATCAAGATCCATTTCAAAAGGCATTTTTGCGTCCTCCTACAATTTATTCTAACAGAAAATATGATACGACTAAGTACACAAATATATTGTAATCCTTTTTTCTCTATTTTGCAAGTGTTTTTTTACAATTTTTTGCGTTAAATTCTTCTAATCGCAAGATTTTTTTGCAATTTTCGACAAAACAGGGGCAATTTTACTTGTTATACAGCTTCACGTAAGCCGTGCTGGTTTCCCGAACGTCGATCACGCCCGCGTCGTCATCGTAGAGCTCGTCTACCACCTTCACCACCATGGCGATCTTGTATTTGAGATTCTCCGTGCTTCCCAATCGGATTTCAAAACGGGAATCAAAATCCATCACAAGGTCAAACTTGTCCCTCAGATCAATGGTATCGATCTGCTCCAAAACTCCGTTTTCATCCACCGCCTTGAGAATATCGTCCACCATGGAGAACAGGGTAGAGTCGGTGTATTCAATTTTTTCTCCCACCACGCATCGGCTGATGCGGTCGGAAACGATGGTGATTCGATGGGTGTTGCCGTCATCGGGAGAAGAGCAACGCTTCAGCACCTTTTGGGAAGCGTCGATGGGATAGTAATCCTCTCCCAAGCGAATGCACATTGCGCCCAGATCCTCCGTGAAGTCCACGTGGACCCCCGAGGGGAGTGAGCGGGAGATCTTCACGTTTTTCAAATAGGGGAAATTCTTCTCCAACACCGAAGCCACCTGAGAAGCGGAAAAAGAGAACAGATGATCTCCCGCTTGGATCCCCGTGAGAGAAACGATCTGCCGGGGATCGTACTGAGTGGTGGGTGCCACGGTGATCTCTCCCACCTTGCACAGGGTTCGGATCAGCACGAAGCTCACGGCCGACACCGAGGCAAGAATGATCAGAGCAAAAAGAATCCGCAAACGGATCCTTCTGGATCGCTTAACGTCCTTCACGTCAAGGGCGTTTTTTTCATCCAAAACGGTTTCCACCCGATTTTCTCCGTCTCTCATAAGCGAAACACGGAAAAACGGAGCCTTTTCATTTTCCTTCTCCTTTTTCTTTGTTTTCCAGCAGGGAAAGGATCTGCGAGAAGATCACGTCCTGAGCTCCCGGTCTTGCCAAGCGCCCCATTGCCTCGGACATTGCCGCTCTGCACTGAGGATCGGAAAGGATCCGCTCCACGTGATGCTTCAAAAGAGCGGGGGTGAGATCCTTCTCCTCGATCAGCACGGCCGCGCCCGCATCGCTGAACACCTTGGCGTTCTTAAACTGATGGTTATCGGTAACGTAGGGCGAAGGGATGAGAATGGCGGGCTTTTTTAAAATTGCCAATTCGCTCAGAGTGATGGCCCCTGCTCTGGCGATCACCAAATCGCTTGCCGCCATCTGGGAGGGCATATCGTAGATATAATCGCAAAGATGAAGCCCCTCTTTTTCCCAAAGACCGTCGGAGATGGCCTTTTGCTTCCATTGGGAAAAACTTCCCGTTCCGAAGGCGTGAACGTGGCGTATCCCCGAACAAACGCTGTAATCCTTCATCAGCTCATACACGGCCTCGTTAATGGGACGGGCTCCCAAAGAGCCGCCGCAGGAAAGCAAAAAGGGCTCCTTCACGCCCAACCGCGCCCGCTCCTCTTCCCGATCGGCGCTGAGAACAGCGGGATTCACGGGGTTGCCGCAGTACACGGCGCGCTCAGGATGCTTGAGGAATTTCGCCGTGTCCTCAAAGCTGATCATCACCCGATCCACATAGGCTGAGAGCTTCTTAGTGGTAACGCCGGGAACGGCGTTCTGCTCGTGGATCAAGGTGGGGATCTTCATTTGGGAAGCGGCCCGAAGCAAGGGCCAGCTTACATAGCCGCCGGTGCCGATGACGATATCGGGAGAAAACTCACGAATCAATTTTTTTGCGTGGGACACGCTGGCTACGGCGTAATACGCAGCCTTCGCATTATGGAACAGATTCTCCAAGCTGATCTTTCGCTTAAAGCCCAGCACCTTCACGTGCTTAAGCTCAAAGCCCTCCTTGGGAACCAAACGGTTTTCCATGCCCTTGGGAGTCCCTGCGAACACGATCTGAGACGAGGGATCCGCGCTGAGGATCTTCTTGGCAACGGCAATGGCGGGATTGATATGCCCCGCGGTTCCGCCGCCGCTGATAATTGCTCTGATAACGCTCCCCTCCTATCCTTTCTCTATATAAGAATATCTTGAAATGTTCAAAATAACGCCCATTTCCACCATAACAATCACCAGCGCCGAGCCTCCGTAGCTGAAGA
>JAZNGI010000211.1:0-10879 GCA_045576375.1 Eubacteriales bacterium | reverse complement strand
GAAGAACGGATCCGGCAGTGTTGCCACCTATGAATCTTACGTATTCGGCAGAGATGCTTACGCCGAGGTTAGCCCCGAGGGCGAAGGAATGGAGCTCATCATCAAAGGCAAGGAGTTTGGCGGTCCTTTGAACCAGTTCAGCACCATCGGCTTCAAGTTTGCCCACGCCGCAGCGATTCTGTATCCCGAGAGATTCACTCTTGCGATCACCGGTTCTTCCGCTTACGGCGATATCGACGAAGCCAACTAAACCAATCAAAGGGGAGGCGTAATGCCTCCCCAAACACCAAAGGAGAATGCTATGGCAGAAACTACCAGCAGAGCGAAAAAGGAAGAAGACCTCGTTGAATTTACTCTTCCTTTGACCTACAAGAAGGAAATTGACGACTACCCCGTCTTTTGTGCGCTCAATTTCAAGAGTTACCTGATCAAGCGAGGTGTCCCCGTAAAGATTCCCCGTGCATTAAAGGAGTCTTTTGAAGAAGCCGAAAAGGCGAAAGTCAAGGCGTATGAGTACGCTAATGCAAACAGTGCCGACGAGGCCGAAAGAAAATTCAAGGAGCATATGAACGGAGCAATCTGATTGCCGTTCTGATAAGAAAGGCAGAAATGGAATCTGCCTTTTTTATTTTTAGGAGGAAGAAATGAAATTACAAAAAGCAATCGACACGGCAACAGCATCAAGACCGAATGCCTTTTCGGCAGAAGAAGCCATCGCTTGGCTGAATGAATTAGACCACCAGCTTTATTTGGAGGTTTTTCTTACCCACAAAAATCCAAATAAGATCACATATACCGAATACACACAAGAAAATTCCGGTGCAGAATTGCTCGTCCCTGCACCTTGGGATAAACTATATCCTTCGTATATCAAAGCAAAGGCTGATGAAATGTACGGGGAGGATACCTATAACCTTTCTGCTGCCGTATATAACCAGCAATTAACGGAATTTAAGGCGTATTGGAACAGAACGTATATGCCGGTTTCCACAACACAGCCTGAAAGAAAGTGCCCTCTTGGGATCTATTACGTGTATCCCGAAGGAAATCCTATGGAAGATTGAGGTGATCAAATGTACCTCCCTTACGTAAATACACCTAGAAAAACGCGCGATTATCAAACCGCTTTTCTTGGATATAATCACACAGAGAATTGCAGAGACGGTGAGTTCTTTGATATGGAGAACATGACATCGGATCTGTATCCCGTCCTTTCTCCGCGCGGAAAAAGGGGAAAATACCCGTATCCTGAAGGAACGGAGGCATTTCGGGCTGAGGCAATGATCGGTAAGGATGCGCTTTGTTACGTGTCCAAAGGAAAGTTTTACATCAACAACTACCCCGTGGAAGGTTTTGAAATCGAAGAAACGCCGCAAGGAAAATCAATGCAGCTTGTATCAACGGGAGCCTACGTTGTCATTTTTCCTCAAAGACAATGGGTAAACACCATTACACATGAACACGGCTTTATTGATAACGTATTTTCAACCAAAGACAAGGACGTGAAATACACGCTTGCAAAATCTGACGGTACTGCTTACGAAAATCTTCCTTCTGAACCACCTTCCGAAGACGATTTGAAAAACGGGTCGATGTATATTGATCTTGCAGCAGATCCTATTGTGGTGCGAATTTACTCGGACTCCTCCAAATCTTGGACTTCCGTTCCTACAACATACGTAAAAATTCAATGTGAAGGAATCGGAGATGGATTTAAGCCCGGAGATGGCATCAATATTTCCGGAATTGAAAACGAAATTGCCGAAAAACTGAACGGAAGCCACGTGATTTTTGACGTTGGCGGTAATTACATTACCGTAATCGGTATTATTGGCAACGAGGTTTCCGCAAAAGGAATTACCGTGGAGCGGAAAGCACCTGATATGGACTTCGTAATCGAAAGCAATAACCGACTTTGGGGATGCAAATACGGAGAAACCGATCAGGGAGTAGTGAATAGCATTTACGCTTCCGCTCTTGGCGATTTCAAAAACTGGAATGTGTTTCAAGGAATCGCATCTGATTCCTACGCTTTGCCTATCGGAACGGACGGTTATTTTACTGGTGCTATTACTTATCAAGGAATCCCTCTGTTTTTCAAGGAGAAATGCTTACACGTTGTCTACGGAACAGCTCCTTCCAATTACCAGCTTCAAACTACCGTTGGAGAAGGAGTGGAAAATGGATCATATAAAAGCCTTGCTATTGTAAATAATATATTGTTTTACAAAGGCGTGAACGGAATTTACGGTTACGATGGATCTTTGCCTCAGTTTGTTTCTCCGCAATTTGGATCTGTTTTATATGAAAACGGAGTCGGCGGCGCATATAACAACAAATATTACGTATCCCTTAAATTAAAAAATAAGCCCGAATTTGCGCTATTTGTCTTTGACACGAAAAAGGGTATGTGGCACAAAGAAGATGGCTTGCAAGTGCTTGAGTTTTGCGAGAACAGCAACAATCTTTATTTCATCTGCGAAGAAGACGATTTTATTCATGCAATTTCGGGATCAGACGAGGAAGGGAGAATTAAGTGGAGCGCAGAGACGGGAATTATCGGAAAGGAAACGCCCGATAAAAAATATCTAACCAAGATTACTGCAAGAGTAAAGATTGTGCCGGGATCCCGTGTTCACGTGTATGCCGAATATGATTCTATGGGCGGATGGCGGCATCTGTTTGCAATGGATGGGAAAGCATTGAAAACGGTATCCGTTCCCGTTCGTTTAAATCGATGTGACCACGTAAGGCTTAAATTTGAAGGAATCGGAGATGCACAGATCTATTCTCTTTCTAAAACTGTTTGCGAGGGAACAGAAAGATGATTGAGCTTCGTTTGCCAAATGTTACCGGCACCACGCCGGAGGAGCAGATTGCAGAATTAAAACGGTATTTGTATTCTACGGTAAACCAATTAAATTGGGCTCTCCAAACCTTGGAAGAAGGGACAGACAGCAACACAAAAATCACAAAGCAGATCGTTGAAAAGCAAAAATCCCCCGATAAGGCTCAAGATAATTTTAACGAGATCAAGGGATTGATTATTAAATCCGCAGAAATTGTGGAAGCTTTTTCAGAAGAGGCATCCAAAAGGTTTTCTTCGGAATACGTAGCAAAATCTGAAATCGGGACTTACGTTGCCAACGAAACCGCAGACATCCGCGCAAATGCCGAAGGACTCAGAGTCGATATTGACAAAACGGAAGCCATTGCCGCCGAAATACAGAACATTCAAAAAGAAATGAAAGGCTACGTAAAAATCGGAGATATTGGTAATGGTGAGATCGGCGTTGAGATTATGAATGGAGAAGAAGAGGGAGAAAAAAGACGAGTATTTGCCCGTTATACTGCCAAAGGGACGGTATTAACTAACGAATCGGGACAAGATGCCGTTGTAATTGCGGCCAGCAAGACAAAACTTACGGGAGGGGTCACAATTGAGGGAAATAATAGCTTTTTAACTATTGGAAAATATTCCCTTGATCCTAAGAATGGTCTTGGTCTGTATTGGGAAGGAGAAGCAGATGGCTAAATACACAAGTGCGGAATTTGTTACCACAAACCCCTGGGTGAAATATAAAATAATCTTAGAGACGGGAAATCCAAATATCGAAGCGAACACAACACCTGCAACGGTTAGGGTGCACGCCTATAGAACAAACACGGGATATGTAACATACGGAGACGGAAAGTGCTATTGCACCATAGATGGAACGAAGCATGAACAGAAGATCCATTGGAACACGCAGCAGATAACGGAAAACGGTGTTGATCTTTTTAAAGAATCAGTTGTCATCAAGCACGATTCTGACGGAAGCAAGAAACTGACCATTTCGGCGTACTTTGTTATTGATACCGTTGTATCTTCATCTCCGCAAAGTGAAACGTTTACTCTTGATACCATCCCCCGCGCCAGTACAATGTCGTTTG
The DNA here is from genome assembly GCA_045576375.1 of Eubacteriales bacterium. Lineage (GTDB taxonomy): Bacteria > Bacillota > Clostridia > Oscillospirales > SIG627 > SIG685. Next base: position 6,946 of record JAZNGI010000211.1, on the reverse strand, counting down.
ACGGCGAATTTACAATAGGAGAAATCGTAAACTTCGCTATTACCAGAGCCTCCGAAGCCTTTACACACAAACTTTTTTGTGTAATTGCCGGTGTAGAGACGATGATTGCGGAAAGCGTAAAAGAATCTTATCTGTGGGACACCGGAAAATGGAAGAACGGCTATCTTTGGAAAGCAAGTGAATTTTCAGACGGATTTCTTTATGGCAGCATTCGCATTTATACTTTTGTTGGAAGCACCAACGTGGGTAGCAAGGATTATCCCTTTACCGCCACCGTACCAAACGAATACGAAGGAGAGCCGGTGGCGCCTTCCGTATTCTTTGAAATTGAGCCATACAACGATGTTCTTGACGAAACGTGGGAATCCTTAAGGGATAACTATATCGCATCCATATCGAAGGTTAAATTGGATTTTAGCGGGTCATACGTAAATCCAGGTATCGGCTTCGGATCCTACGTGATACAAATTGACGGTGTTATAAAGGGAATGCAAACCGACTCAGAACACGTGGAGTTTATTACGAATACGGCGTTTCTTACTTCTGGAAGCCACGTAATAAGGGCAATTGTGAGAGACAAAAGCGGCATGGAATCGGCGTCAGAAAAAATTGTTACCGTAGATCCCTATTTACCGCCTTTCGTATCGCCCGCTTCCGGATATCCCGTTGCACAACGCGTGGAAAGAACGGATGACGGTAATTACGTTCCTTCGTACCGAGGAGAATCGGTTATGATTCGTGCAATTCTCAATTTCACAGAGCTTGAAAATAACAACCAAGCAAAGATGGAATATCAGATTAAGGGTGGCGCAAGCGGTTTATGCCAAGAGATCAACGGGAATGATATGGACTTTGGAACGGCAGATAAATCAATGGCAAGTTTTGTCATCCCCGATCAGCAATTCCCCTTTGACAGATCTTTTTCTATTTCTTTGTTTGCCACAGACCGCATCGGAAGAGGAAATGACTACGTTGTCACCGTTCCCGTTGCGACTCCGACGGCACACGCAGCGGACGATGGCCGAGGGATTGCTTTTGGAATGCTGGCAGAAGGAAACAATAAATTCCAATGCAACTATGAATCTTATTTTTACTCTCCACTATTTTTACCTACGACAAATGGATTTTCAGAATTAGATTACGTTATCGAAAGAGGGCAAACAAGCGCTGGGTGGACTTATGAAATCCGCAAAAGCGGCCTTGCGACGTGTACCGGAAAAATAACAGAGAGCGTAACAACTTCTCAAATGGTAAACGTTTGGGCCGGTGAAGGAGGATTTATAGAATTCCCAATCGAATTTGATTCGCCCCCTATCGTTTTTGCTAATTCCCTTGCTCCCAATTATTGTACACCAACAATTCATGAAATAACAAAATTCGGGGTTAGTTTTTATTATATAACAGTGAGCGGCCCTCTTACAAATAAGCTGGTTCCTGTATGTATACACGCATCAGGAAAAATTAAAAAGGAGAACGAATAAATGGGATTTATTGAAAAATTGACAAGTAATTTGACAAGTAAAATAAATGCGGCGAAAGGTGTTATTGAAGCAATTACAGGAGCAAACGCCACAAAAAAAACAAATACCGAAACAAAACCCAACGCCAACACCACTTCCTATATTAATTCCTATGGAACAAGCGGAAATTCCGGCGGCGGAGCACCGTATTGGGCGAATCAAAAGGATTGGGAACAAGCCACGGAGACATTTACCTCCGGAGATCCTATCGTAGAAGAGGCAGCAAAGCAGATTGCCGACCTTAAGGCGAAACTTGATAACCCGTCCTACAAAGCGCAACTTGAATCTGTTGCCAATGAAATTAACGGCAGAAAGGACTTTTCTTACGATTTTTCCACGGATCCTATGTTTCAGCAGATGCTTGCCTCCTATTCGCAAATGGGGAAAATGGCTTCTCAGGATGCCATGGCGCAAGCGGCAGGACTCACGGGAGGATATGCTTCTTCCTTTGCCCAATCCGTTGGAAATCAAGCCTATAATCAGATGCTTCAAGAAGGGTATAACAACCTCCCGTCATACTACCAAATGGCGTTGGACGCCTACACCCGCGAAGGAGAAGCTTTGAAGGATAAGTATTCAATTTTTAGAGATCTTGACCAAACGGAATATGACCGCATTATGAACGATATCAGCCTCGTCGCATCGGAAAGAGATTCTGCTTGGGCAAAAGAATTGGAAAAATACGGCATTAGCACCGGTCTTGGACAATACAAGCTCGGTCTTCAGCAATCCGATGCCCAGCACAAAGAGAGCCTTGCGAGACAAGCGGAAAGCGATAGACTTTCTATGCTAGCAAGCGGATACGTTCAGGATGCAAGCGGAAACTGGATTAAAGATCCTGAAATTGAAGATGCAGAAACTCTAGCTCGTCTTGTTTCGCAAATTGAAAAGGCAAAAGCAAACGGAAATCTGACCAATTTCATTGCTTCTTTAGACGCAGAGGTTCAAGAAAGTGGACTTCTTGATGCAGCGCTTCAAGAAGCCGGATTGACGAGGGATTCTTACGGAAGACTTCCTTCCACCAACGACTCAGAACTGCTGGACGAACTTTCAAGATATGGAATAAATGTGAAAAATGTATCTGAAGGGACGGAAGACTTTCTTGCATTTAGAAACCAGCACGCGCTTGCGTCAAATTACAATACAATAAAAAGGATTTATGATTCCTATAAGCAAAGAACTGGAAAAAATAATGAAAAAATTGAAAAACTACTTAAAAAATACGAAAGTTTACAATAAAGCAAAAACGAGGCAAAGCGATGAAATCATACAACGAAAAACTTGTTGACCTTGCAAGAAGAAAAGGAAAAAGCACTCAGAGAATTACAATTAGCGATAAAAAGAGATTTGAAAACTTTATTGCGAATTCGGGAAAATTCTACTCGTCAAGCGTTGACGATTTTTCAGCACTTCCTCTTGAACGCTATCAGTATACTTTGTTAGCAGAAGGAAAATACGATGACTATTATGACGAATTTTCCGGCGTAAAAAATAAGTATGTAAAGGACAAGAACTATTGGGAAGAAGAGGCGAAGTGGGCAAAAGACTTTTTGAATCAGCACTCAAAAAAGTTTTCTGCCGATTATTCATCTTCTGTAATAAATTATGTCGATAGTTTTTTGAAAGGTATCGATGAAATTAGCACTCGATACACTGATGTCGATGACTATTTGAGCGGGAAGGTAGATCTTCAAAAAGAAGACGCAAAAGCTGGATTTTTTAACAAAGATTCTTTAGACTTCTTGAAAGACGGATTGCAGGGAGAAGATCTTCTCGAATTAGGAAAAAAAACACTTGGAACGATAAACTATGGCGCAAAAAATGTTGCGGCTGGAATTTTAGGAATTGGTGATATTGGCATCGATACTTGGGGCGGTATTATAGGATACGGAGCTGCGACCAATGCGTTAAACGATTCTCTTGTTCTTAATGAGCAGAACTATTCTCTTGGAAATATTACTTACGAAGAAAAACTTGATAGAGACAGAACGGCTCAAAAAAGGTTTGAAGAACAAACAAAAGCATATACCAAAAACATCATTGCCAAGGATTTTATTGACGAGGAAGCAATATTAAATCCCGTTTTTTCTAAATTAAATTCCCTTTCTGGCATAGAAGACGAAGAAGAATATTCGTTCTTGGGTAAAAAATCGGCTGGTATTGCCAAATCGGCCGGAGAATTGCTCGGAAAACTTGCTGTTTCTTCTGTTTTGCCGATGCAGGTTTCCAGTTTTACACACGCTTTTTCTTCTTCTGTAACAGAGGCTCTTGATGACGGCGCATCCTATAATGATGCTTTTTCTGTTGGCGTTGTTTCCGGCATTGCCGAGGTAGCGTTTGAACAGCTCGGCGGCGTTTCTTTTGGAGGGAAAACCGTTGCCGATATGGGAAAAGGCTTGGTTTCAGACACGTTGGGAAAAAATGTTGCTTCATTCCTTATCAACCTTGGAATTGATGCAACAGCCGAAGGATTTGAGGAAATTGCTACTTGGGCAGCAACTAACGTAGCAAAGAAACTTACCTATGCCGATGAAAAAACATTGTCAGAACTTTTTGATGCCCAAGAAGGATGGGATAACTTTATTTCCGGTGCCTTGCTTGGCGGCGCATTTGAGATCACGGGAAGCGCAATTGGGTCAGCAGCAACGGCGATTTCAGACCAATATACCGGCAAGCAGATAAACAAATACGAACAGAACAAGCCTCTTTCCGAAATCGCTTCCCGTTTTGATGGAAACACTGACGTTGCAAATGCCCTTGAATCTTACAACAAGAGAATTAACAAGGGGAAAGAGCCAAGTTCAATAAAGACAGGAAAACTGTATCGCATAACCAAGGAACAAAATGCGTCTGACATATCTTCCGCAAAAAGATCAGCCGCTGAAAAACTCGCATCCGAAGCGTTGAAAGGCAATGGGGTAGAGGTAACAGATGCTGGTGTGAAAGCCGTAGCTAAGACGGCGTTTCCCGACGTGTATGGAAGCGATTCCTCACTTTCTCTTTCTGAAAAAGCAATGCTGGGAAACGAGAACGTAAAAGCAGTAGCCGAAACCTTACAGAAGGATGAAACAATTGCTCAAAGAATCAAATCCGATCCTGACGTTATTTCGGCAATGCAGACCTATTTTGATCTTTCCGATATTGGAAGAAACACAGAAAATGGCATTGCAAGAGAAGAGGAGAATAAGCGGATTCAGAAGGAGATAAAGAAAAGCGACAAAGCCGAAAACGTTTCCAGCGACGGTGCTTCCCCTTCTGACGTTATCGTAAAAGATGACGGGGCAACCGTTGTGAAAACGAAAGACGGAGAGGTTTCCACCGCCAAAGCCGCAATTTCCAGTGAGACCAATGCGCTTGTCCAATATTCAAAGAGAATGTCCGCAGCTGAGAAGAAAGCGTTCTTTGCGAATGCGGAGAAATACATGGGCAAGATGAGCGTTGACGAATACCACAATGCCTTTTCCATTGCCTATGAAAGCGGCTTGTATTTCTCAAACGGAGGAATGGATAACGCCATTGAAAAGACGAAGGGATTCTTCACAAAAGAAGAAGCATTTGAAATCTTTAAGCAAGGTCAGGAAGCCCGCGCCGTCATCCACGCGGAAAACAAGGCTGAGACCGCGGAGATACAGGATGCGCTTGGTGTAAAGAACAAAGCTCCCGGAAAATTCGATGACTCCGCCGTTCGGTATCAGAATATTGCTTTCAACGATCCGAAGAGAGCTACCATTGCCTTAATGAAGGTAATAGCCGTTTCCACGGGTCGAAACGTGGTGCTTTTTGACTCTACCTACGCCGAACGAGCCAAAGGGAAAGAAAACGGCAAATATGATCCTGAAACTAACACCATTTACGTGGACGTAAACGCCGGCGTTGATGAAAGCGTTGGTATTTTCAAGCAGTATATGTTCGTGACTCTTTCCCACGAATTGGTACATAATTTCGCCGTGGAAAACGAAGCGGAATATAGGGTGCTGGAGGATCTTGTTTTTAAATCTTTAACGGAAAAAACAGGAAAGCCGAAAGCAAAGCTTGTGGAGGAAGAGATCAACTCTATTGAAGAACGTTCCCCCGAAAGACTCAAAGGAAAAAGCCTTGCCACGAAGAGAGCTATTGCCGCAGAGGAAATCGTGGCACGTGCTTGTGAAAACCGTCTCCAAAACTCCAAACTAATGGAGAATTTCATTCAGGAGATGGAAGCAAAGAAAACGGGACTTTCTATTTCCTTTGGAGATGCCTTGCGCCTTGCCGTAGATAAGATCAAAGCCGTGATTCAAAAGATTCTGAATCGGCAGAAATCCTTTGCAAAAGAGGCAAATGATATTGAAGCAATTGCCGATAAATTGGAAGCCATTCAGGAACAGTACGATAAGCTTTTGATGAACCGCCGTTCTCCCGTCGCAACAAACAATGCCTCCGACAGAGGAGAAATGGAAATGGCAAGGCAACGTAATGTTGCAAAAAAGCGAAAAACGATGTATGATGAATACAGAACCAATGCAATGCAATGGGCAAAATCTGTATCAAGAACGGAAAACGACCTGAAGGTATTATATGATCCCCGAAGAGGGAAATATATTCTTATCGGCGTTTCTGAAGATAGTGATATGGGATTTATCGAATTAAATTCCGGCTCAAAACTACAGATGGAAAGGGAAAAAGCCTATTATGAAGAAAGAACACGAATTGTCACAGAACAGGAAGTTGTTGATCGATTGCTTTATCGTTCTGAAGTTGGACGAAGCAACAACGATGGGAATTTTATCTATGCTGAAAACAGAACAACAAGAGGGGAAAATGCTGGACTTTTTGCAAACACATTGGAAACCAACAGAGCAGGAGATCCTACAGGAGTTGAGGAGGATTCTCGAGGTGTAGTTGAATCGGATTCAATTGCACAAAAAAACGCCACAGAAACCGGCGGCGTGATGCTGCAGATTCGCTCTTTGCCTGATGGAAAAATGTACGTTCAAGCGGACAGACAAGTTATCTACGGGACGGACCCAAGCCTTTGGGAAGAGCAAATCACAAATTACGTAAACGAAAACATCCGAAAAGGCAAGGACGTTATAATTCCTACTGAAGACGGAGATTTCATTTCGATCAATGGGCGAACTGCATGGAAGCTCGGCTACCGCAATGGAGAGAACGAAGGAAGGCCGATTTCTGAGAAATTGTATAAGGTTAAGGGAACTGCTGCCGGACACATAGATGAGATTGGTCAGGTTTCATTCTTGACCGGTAGAGACAATGACAAGGACGGCAAGCATGGCGAAAATGCTTCCGGAGGATGGGATTACAGAACAGCCTATTTTATGGACTTTGACGGAAAATACTACCGTCTTGAAATTTCTGTAATGATAGACAAAAACGGCAAAGCATTTTATAACATTGGACAAATAAAAGAAAGAAAGCCTCCCAAGAGT
>JAZNGI010000210.1:0-5154 GCA_045576375.1 Eubacteriales bacterium | reverse complement strand
GGATCTCGTCGATCACAAGAATGATATTGCCTTCCTTCTTGACCTCCTCGATCAAGCCGCGCAAACGGTTTTCAAGCTGGCCGCGAAACTGCGTGCCCGCCACCAGAGCGGTGAGGTCCAGAAGGAAGACCTCTTTATTTGCCAGACGGTAAGGAACGTCGCCGTCCACGATCTTTTGTGCCAGCGCCTCAGCAATGGCGGACTTTCCCACGCCGGGCTCACCGATGAGGCAGGGATTGTTTTTCTGGCGGCGGGACAGGATCTGCACCACCCGTTCCAGCTCCTTTTCTCTGCCCACGATGCGATCGATCAGACCGTTTTTTGCCTTTGCTGTCAGATCCATGCAGAAATTGGAGAGCATTTTTCTGGCGTTCTTCTTTTCGGCCTCCGTGCTATCCTGCTTCTTTTTGCTTCCCTTCCCGTTCTCCTTGGGAGGCTGGGGCACCACGGCGCCTGAGCTCATCCCAGAAAGAAACTTGCGGATATCCAGAGCGGGAGCGGTGGTGTCGTCGCTTTCGGGCATATCCCCCATCAATTGGGTCATTTGCTCCTCCAGCTGTTCAATATCCTCGTCGTTGAGTCCCAGCTTTTCAATGTAATCGGAAAAGGGCTTGATCTTCAGCTCTTTGGCGCACTGAATACAAAGACCTTCGCTGGACACCTTGTCGCCGGTGATGCGGTTGATGTACAGCACTGCCGGCCTTTGATTGCATCTTGAACACATTTTCATCATAATTTGCCTGTAAGATTATCCTTTCGCTTGGGGTGAATCCTTAGAAGAGCCCTCCGTCAAAGCGGCGTTGATGCTCCGACGGTAACTGATGTAGTACAAAATAAAGGTGGCGAACATGGCAACGATCACGATGATGCTCATCAGATCGCGGAACGCAGACGTGGTTGGGAAGAAGGAAACAATCAGAACTTCAAGATAGAGGATCAGCGTGGTGAGTTTTCCAAACCACAAACTCATAACATATATCTTTACCTTCGTTACGATCACGTATGCAGCAAGGATCATCAGCACTTCCTTGAGAATGGCAACGATGGCCAGGCCGATGAAGGCACCGCCCCATTGGGTGGCCAATAAAATCAGAGCGGAAACCTCGATGAGCTTGTCCGCCAAAGGATCAAGAAGCTTTCCGATGTTACTGACCCAATTATTTCTACGGGCAAGATAACCGTCGAGAACGTCCGTTAGGCCCGCGATGAGAAACACTGCCCCAGACAGATACAAACGATCGGGGAAAAAGCTGAGGAACAAAACAATGTAGACAGGGATCAAAAGGATCCGAAATACCGACAATAAATTAGGAATGTTTTTTTTCTGAAAAATTTTCATACGTCCTCTTGAAGGCAATTTTCTGCCCTCTCCTTTTAACCTTATCAATCGAAATGTATGGTGTTATTTTTGAATCACTGCGCCCAAAACGTCTTTCACAGCGTCAAAGCCGCTGAAGAAGCGAAAGACCAGGGTCTTATCAGCCGTCACGTTGGCAAAGAACGGGTTACCGCTTTCAGACAGGTAGGGCAAAAGAAGATTGACTACGGAACAAAGAGCAAAGCAGGTGATGATCCCCGTGATTCCTCCGATGACGGCGCCCAAGATCTTGTTGGGGATCTTCAGTAAGGGCAGGCTGAACAGGCCGTCCAGCATTGCGGTGACGATCTTAAGTATGATCAAAGCGGCAATGTAGATCACGGCAAAGGCCAAAACGGAGGCGATCATTCGGCTCAAGGGAGAGGCCAGTGCCTGGCTGACGGAATTCAGAGAGAGGGGGCCTTCCCCGTCCCCCGGGGCCTGTTCGGGAAGATAGGTCTTCCATTGGGACACATCCACGCCGATGCCGGAAAGAAACTCCGTAAGCTCGGCGGGTGCATCGTTGAGCAGGGATTCCGGATCCATATCGGAATTATCGGGAATGACGGAAACGATCTGTTCTTCCACCACGGAAACCACGGCGGGCTTGATGAAATTGTCATCAATCAGGGCGGCGAGAGTGGGGGAAAACACAAAAGCAATGATCAAGGCAAGAATTCCGCTTGCCAGCCCCATCAAGCTCTTGATGAACCCTTTTTTGTAGCCGATGAAAACGGTGATTGCCAAAACGGCAACGACCGCCAGGTCAAGAATGATATTCATAACGTCCTCCTGTTATACCGTCCCCGAGGGGGATTCGGTTTGTTCTTCTGTTGTTAAAACGGTGAGCTTGGCATGGGAGGGACTGATCAGCACCACCGTTTGGTCCCCTGCCATACACAGTTGAGTATATTCCTCTTTCAGAGGGTAATATACCGTGGTTTTTTCGGCAAGATCCGCTCTGAGAACGGAATCTGCCAAAAGAAAACAAACGTTCTCTTTGAACTGCCCAATGTCGTGGATCTGTTCGTCCAACAAGATGCTTTGAATCTTTTCCCCGCTTTGGGAGCAGATCAACGCTTCCTGGTGGATCCCCACGGTGTTATCATTGAGAACCACCACGGAATAATCATCGAAAAACCCGTACATACTGAGTTTTTCCGCATCAAAGCTGACGGTGGTGATGTCTCCCGTTTCCGTGTCAACGGTGTGCAGGGCACGATCGGTGAGCAAACGCACTCTTTCCCCGCCGACAAAGGTCTTCAGAGGCATCTCTCCGGGAAAGCTGAAGGTTTGGAAGGCTTCGGGATCATCCGTGTTAAAGACTAAAAGTTCGGAAACAACATCTCCGTCCTGGGCCCGAAAAGCAGCCACCGCCAGTCGGCGGGAAAAATCGTCGCTGAGGGCAATGTCGCTGACGTATTTATCGGCGCTGAGCCATCGGAACACACGGGAATGGCTTTGATTGTAAACGTAAACGGCACAATGATAATTCTTTTCGCTGGTGGCAACGGCGTACCTTCCGTTGTTATCGGCATCGGCACAAAAGATGGGATAATCAAAGATCTCCTGGGTAAGCAACGAGAAAGAATTGTAAAGCCGCAACTGCTTGCCTCCCAGATCGTAAACCAGCACGTGGGAGGAGGAGATGCTCATGGACGGCCGGGCCATGGAATAAGTATCGTTATAGATCTTTCCGCCGTGAAAATCAAACACTTCGAAATTATTCTGATTGGCAAGAACAAGATCGTTCTTATATAAGCCCGCCCGACTTCCCGACGCCTCTCCTGCGTCAAAGGCAATGAGCGCCTCGGTGGAATCCAAGGAAGCGCTTCCCAGATCCAGATAGCGGACGAGGTAGCGAAGGCTCTCCACGGTGATGTCGTCTTTAAAGACCATCAGCCCGCCCACCAAAAAAATCAGACACAGGGCAAGAGCCGCCAGCTTATAGAAACGGAAGGTTTTGGAAAGCTTGCGGTATTCTTTTTCGCCGGTCAGCAAACGATCGTTGGTGTCCATAGGCGTCTCCTTTCGGTTAATAGTCCACCCTCCACAAATACAATCCGTCGGGAGGGGCGGTGAAGCCTGCACGGCCTCGGTCGCGGGAAGAGAGAATTTCACAAATAGGCTCCGAGGGGCGCCCCGAGCTGTGAAAGATCAGAGTTCCCGCAATGATCCTCACCATATGATAAAGAAAGCCGTCGGCTGTGATCTCAAGACACAGGCAATCTCCCTCCCGAAAGGCGCGGCAATCGGTGACGGTGCGCACAGGGTCGGTGATTTTAGATCCCGCCGCCATAAAAGCGGAAAAATCGTGCTTCCCGACGAATTCGGGAGCCAGGCGGCAAAACCGCTCTTGGTCCAAGGGCTTGTTCCAAAACAGCACCCGTTTTGCCCGAAAGGGATCCCGCACGGGGGAAGGAAGAATATAGTAGCGATAGGTTTTGGTCGTTACGCTGTATCTTGCGTGAAAATCGTCGGGAGCTTTTTCGGCGCTCAGAAGAGCAACGCTGTGGGGCAAAAAGCAATTCAGCGCCACGGGGAGCTTTAAAAGAGGCATTGACACATCCAGATCGGTGTGGCACACGAAGGCTCTTGCGTGAACCCCTGCATCGGTGCGGCTGCATCCGGTGAGATCCACCCTTTTCCCTAAAAGAGAGAAGAATGCCTCTCCCAGAGTTTCCTGCACGGTGACGGCGTTTTTTTGCACTTGCCAGCCGTGAAAACAGGTTCCGTCATAGCGCAAAGTAAGCTTGACTCGCATTTCAGATCCCCCAAAGGTCGATCCCGCTCAAGAGGATCAACGCGGCACCGAAGAACACGAAGGCCAAAAGAAACGCCCAATCGAAAAACCGCAAATGAAGGCGTTTGAGCTTGGTTCTCCCCTCTCCCCCCGCATAGCATCGGCATTCCATTGCCACCGCCAGCTCGGAAGCACGGCGAATGGAGGAAACCAGCAAGGGGATCAGAATGGGAAGAAGAGCCTTGGCCCGTTTGAGAAGACTGCCCGTTTCAAAATCGGCGCCTCTGGCCTTCTGAGCCGACATGATCTTATCGGTCTCCTCGATGAGAGTGGGAATAAAGCGAAGGGCAATGGTCATCATCATGGCAAAATCGTGAACGGGGACCCGAATCAGCTTCAAGGGAGAAAGCAGACTCTCGATGGCATCACACAACACGTTGGGACTGGTGGTATAGGTAAGAAGAATACTCGTCCCTCCAACCAAACAAAACAGACGGATCATAATAAACGCCGCCGCAATGAGGCCTTCGGCGTAGATACGAATGACCCAAAGCTCTAAAAGCAGCGTGTTGCCTCCGGTGAAGAACACGTTGATCGCGCCCATAAACACCGCGATAAACAGCACGGGCTTCAAGCCCTTAAGGATCACCTTCCAATCGATCCGTGACAACAGGCAGGCACCGATCACTCCCAAAAGCAAGAGCGAATAGGAAAGCAGATTGTCGGCAAAGAACACAATGACCACAAACAGGATCATTGCCACGGTCTTCATTCTCGGATCAGCCCGATGGAACACGGAATTTCCCGGGAAAAACTGACCGAGTGTTATATCTTTTATCATCGTTTTATCCTTGACATTATTTCCCGATAGGCATCATCCACGGTGTAAATCCCCGTGTTAACGTCAACGCCCGCTTCCTTCAGAGAAAACATGAGCGAGGTGATCTCGGGCATTCTCAATCCCGAGGCCTTTAAGATCTCGGTGCGGGAAAACACCCGCTCCACGCTGTCGTGCATCAGCACCGTGCCGTCCTTCAGCACCAGAAGCTCGTCC
>JAZNGI010000209.1:0-6598 GCA_045576375.1 Eubacteriales bacterium | reverse complement strand
TCACAAAAATTGACATATTTCAATGATGCATCGGCTGACGCCGATATGATGCTATGCTCCGCATAATGATATTGCTACACTTCGTTTCGCAATGATGCGATGTTTGCCAAAAAAACATTAGCGAAGCGACATCATTAGGCGAAGCCGTCATCATTGGCGCAGCCAACATCATTTGCCGAAGGCAAACATCATTCAAAAAGACCACATTTGTCAGGTAGACAAATGTGGTCTTTTTGTTGGTGCTGAAGATGGGACTCGAACCCATGGCCTATTGATTACGAATCAATTGCGCTACCAGCTGCGCCACTTCAGCAAATCGGCTTCGCCTATTGTAACACAAGCAAAGCCGTTTGTCAAGTTCTTTTCTCGGCAATTTTCCCCGGGCTCAGCCCAGCAGTTTCACAGGGCCCAGAATGCCCGTGGGCATGATCTTCATGTAGCGGGAGAACACGTCTCTTTCACGGTAGACGGGGTTGGTGACCACTTCGATCTCAATGAGGTTTTCCCCCTCGCAAAGCAGATGCTCCACGTCAAAGAGGTAGGGCTCTGCAATGAGGGTGCCGCCGTCTTTGCCGTTCACCGTCAGCTTGGCCGTTTCCCCCACGTAGCCCAGATCTATAAACTTGGGGCGCTCCGCGGGGAGCAGAGTGAGGGTGGTGCGATAGTAGACCTTGCCCGAAAAACGCACCAGCTCGCCCTTGCGGCTGAGATTATAAAGCTCGGAGCCTTTTTTGTATTCTTTTCTTTTTTTGTCCTCCACGCTTTCCACATCAATATCCCAGACCAGGGCGGGGAGGGTCTCTTTGAGCCCGAAGCTTTTGCGTTCCTCGGGGAGGCTTTGGCAGTTTTCCCCCAGGATCCACAGCGTGCTTTCCCCGGGAGCCAAGCGCAGGACACGGTCGGTCTTTTTAAAAAGGGTGTTTTTCCAGGCGTCGTACACGGCAACATCTCCCTCTTGCTTGAGAAGGATCTGTGTGGCAAGGGGCTTCTCGTCGTCGTTTTTGAACATATAAACGTCCTTGCCGTCTCTGGTGACGTGATAGAAGCGCAGATAGGGGCAGGGAGAGGAGAGGGACAGATCGAAAAGGCCCTTCTGCCTCAGATAGCCGCCCAACTGCTCTCTGTCCACGCTCACGGCGTAGGCACGGCAGGCGGGAGTGCCGCCTTCCACGAGCTTTTGAGGCAGAGCGCCGCAGAAGATCACGGGAACGCCGTTTTCAAAGAAGCGTTGCAGATGCTCGTCCAGCGCTTTGGGAAGGTGGGTACAGCCGGGAAGGATCATTGCCCCGTAGCTTTCTTTATTCAAATAGAGCTTGCCCTTTTGGGCGCGGATCTTGGAAAAATAATCCAGGGGCACAAAGTCAAAGTCGATCTGGCTTTGGGTCAGGGCCTTGGCCGCGTGAAAATACAGATCGGTCTTGCTCCCGCTCCACTCGCTTTCGGCGTTGTAATATACCAGGGCGGTGGCGTTGTGAAGGCCGCCCTCCAACAGATGGATCACTCGCTGTTTATAGCGCATCAGCTCCCCGAAGAGGGCAAACTGGGGATTCATTCCCCCGGCGTAGAAGTGGGGCGGGCAGTCGGGATCGGGATACTTGGGGGTGAAGGCGTGGGGCACGTATCGGTTGATGCCGCAGGCCAAAAAATGGTCGGAAAGCTTTTTCATAAAGGGCAGGCCTTCCGCGTAGCCGTAAGCACCGTAGATCTCGCACATGGCACGGTTTTCCATGGCGGGATTGATGTGGGAGTGGGAGGCGGCCAGCTTTGCCAGGGCGTACACAAAGAAGGTGGGGTCGGCAATGCGATCGTAGATCCTGGCGGTGTGAAGCATTTCGTTTTGGCCGGGCATCACTTGCTGAAGCACCACGTCGATCCCCGCCATGGACTGGGCGTCCAGGGCGCGGAAATAATGCCCCGCGCTGTTGCCCAGGTGCATATTGGCGTTCATATCCTCAATGATGTGGCCGATATACATCACCCCTTTTTCCCGACACCAGTCGGAGAGCATTTGGGTGAAGTTTTCAGCGTAAAGACGGGTCACCGCATCCATATAAGCAACGCGGGTCTTGGCGGTGTTTTCCCCGATGTTTGCCCAAAGGGCGGGGGTCAGCGCCCACACCTCTTCCTCACTCAGAGAGAGGGTCTCGGCCATCATGGAGATCACCCGGGGATGGTAGGGCAAAAGCATATTTTTGCCGATGGCGCTGAAATAACTGCCGTATTCATTGCCGAAGCCGGGCTCGTCGGAGAAGAAGCCCACCAAAGTGTTGCCGAAATATTCCTTGAAGCGCTGATAATGCGGCTCGTAGATCTGAGAGAGCATCAGGCGGGTGGACTCGGGATTGAGCATATCAATGAAATAGGGCTGGTTGGTCTGGAAACGGTCGGTCTCGATGACAAAGAAGACTCTCCACATTCCCTCGGGAATATCAAAAAACACCATTTCATCCTCGTAGGAGGCGGTGAGATCCACGGGCTCGCCCGTGCAATCCAGATCGGTGCCCGTGCGCCGATAGGCAACGGCCCGCAGCAAACGGTCGCCGTCCTGCGTGTAGAAGTTGGTGAGAAGGGCGGCGTCCTTTTGGGGGCCCAGCACGTCCACCACTTCCCGGCGGAAATAGTGCTTTCTCAGGTGGGGATATTTGTCGCGGATGGCGCCCACGGCGTAGCCCGAGGGGAAGCGCTTATCGTCCAGAAGCCACACCTTCATTTCCATTTCCTTTGCGGTTTTGAGAATAAAGGCAAAGTCCTCCCACCATTGGTCCTCGCAGAACTGCTCGTGAGTGCGGCTTTCCACGCAGAAGCTGTTCACCCCGCTCTGCTTCATGGCCTTCATTTCCTCCAGCAGGCGGGAATGCTCCTCCCCGTGTTGCCAAAAGAAGGGGAAGATATAATCCGTTTTCACATTGGCAAGGCATTCTTCCAAACGTTGATCCATGGTTTTTCTCCTTGGGCTTTGATTTCTGCTACCATTATATAAAACGGCGGAGAGAAAAGCAAGAGTTTTTTTCTTTTTCCTTGGAAAGCGCGGGAAAAGGTTTACAAATTTATTTGCCTGTTTTTCTTGCATTGCGGGGAGGAATGTGATAAAATGAAACTGTATTTCAACGAAATATGGAGATGATACGATGGATCCGAATGTAATCGCCGAAGAAAAAGAGAGCGAACAGCTTTCCCAAGAACCTAAGGAAAAGCAAAGCCTTGTGGATAAAAAACTCAAGGCTCTTTGGAGCGACGGGAGAACCTATTGGCAGCGGCTTTTGCTGAGTGCCTGTGTGATGCTTGCCCTGAGCTTCACCTTCATTTTTTTCGGGCCTTTGGAGATGGTTGCCTTCTCCTCCAAGAGTTTGTCCTACACTTATTTGGATGCCGCCCCCGTGCTTTTTATGGCCATGGGCGCGGTGTTTTTGGCGGTCACCCCGCTGATCTCTCTGTTGCGGGGCCGCATTTATAACTATCTTTTGTGCGCGTTGTTTTCCTTCACCCTCATGGGCTACCTTCAGGCGGCGGTGTTCAACGGCAACATGGGCACCTTAACGGGAGACGGGATCGACTGGAGCGGCTATGCGTCCACCATGCTCTCGAACCTGCTTTTGTGGGGCACGGCGCTTTGTGCGCTTCTTTTCGTGCTGTATCTGCGGCGCAAGATCTTTCAAAAGCTGGTGGTCTTTGTGAGCTTGCTGTTGGTGGTGATGCAGATCGCCCCCACGGTGATGATCTTTGCGGGCACCTACAAAGAGGCAAAGGTGACCGACATTGCCGACTACAGTCTGTCTGTGAAGGGAATGTATCAATACGCCGAGAAGGACAACGTGTTCGTGTTCGTGCTGGATCGGTTGGATTACGACTACATAGAGATGGTGTTGCAGGAGGATCCCGATTTCTTTGCTCCTCTGGACGGCTTCACTCGGTATACCAACGCCATTTCCGCTTATGCCCGCACCAAGCCCGCTCTCAACCACATCCTCACCGCTAAGGAGGATATGTCCTACCTTGCCTACGGCGTGGACGGGGAGCAGTATTTTAAAGACTCCTGGAGCGCCAACGGCACCAACGTGCTGGAGCTGTTGAAGCAGGAGGGCTACGATATCGGGCTCTACACCAACATTGGCTATCTCTTCTCCGACGGGGAATACGCCAAGAGCCTGGCGACCAACGCCACCGACGGCCAAGCGGAGCTGATTCCCGCCGTTATGCTTAAAAAGCTGATGCAGCTTTCCGCTTACCGTTACACTCCTTTGGCGCTGAAGCCCTTCTTCTGGGCGGATACGGTGTTTTACAATGAAAACGTCCGCGAGAAGGACGAAACCCCCGCATACAGCTTTGCCGACGCAGTGCGCCTGGCGGGCTTTGGGGGAGCACAGGTAACGGAGGGCACGAGGGGTTGTTTGCGCTTCTACCATCTCATGGGCTCCCACGCACCCTATAACCTTCGGGAGGACGGAAGTGCCGTGGGAGAGGGGGAGACCTCTAACGTCACCAAACAGACCATGGGTTGCTTCCGCCGTCTTTTTGAGGCCTTTGACCGTATGAAAGAGCTGGGCATCTACGAGGATGCCGCCATCATCATCACCGCCGACCACGGAAGCGCCGTGGACGATACCAAGGCAGTGCAAAAAGAGACCCGCATCGGCCTGTTTTATAAGCCTTCGGGCAAGGCGGGTACTGATCTTGCGCTTTCCTCCGCTCAGGTGTGCACGGGGAACATCCCCGCCACCGTTGCCAAGGCGGCGGGCCTGGATCACAGCGCCTTGGGAAGAGCCCTGGACGAGATCGGCGAGGACGAACAGGTGACCCGTTACTATTTCAAGAGCATCTGTTCTTCCGGCTCCTCCAACGAGACCTCCGTTTGCAGATACGCCGTTACGGGAGATGCCGGCAACCTGAGCAATTGGAAGCTGGAAGAAGAAATTCCCGTCACGGGCAAATTCTATTGAAAAGGCGGCTATGAATATGATCGACTGGATCAGTATTCCCCTAAGCTCGGTGCTGGAATGGTGCTGCGCCGTTTTGGGGGATCCCTTGGCGGGGATCGTGCTTTTCACCCTGTTGTCCAAGATCGTTTTGCTTCCCGTTTCTCTTTGGGTGCACAACAACGGCATTTCCCTGGTGCGGATCACTCCCGGCATCAACCGTTTGAAGGTGAAATATTACGGCGACAAGGATACCGTGGCAGAAGAAACGCTAAAGCTTTACAAAAAAGAGCATTACCATCCTTTGCTGAGCATCGTTCCCACGGTGATCCAAGTGGTGCTTCTCATCGGAGTGATCGGCGCGGTAAACCGCGTTATGGGCACCACCGACACCCCTCTCACCCGTTTTCCCTATCAGGAGGGCGGCATCTTGTGGTTGATGCCTGTAGCGGCGGGGCTTGCGGCCTTGCTTCTGGGCTTGGCGCAGAATCGCTGGAATCCTCTTCAGCGGGAGCAAACTTCCGCCGAGCAATGGGGCGTTAACGGCTTTTCCGTTCTGATCTCCCTGTGTCTGGGCGCTTTTGTCAGCGTGGGCGTGGCGGTGTATTGGATCGCGGGCAATCTCTTGAGCATTCTCCAGCAGCTTTTGCTCAACGGGATCATCCGTCCCGAAAAGCGGGTGGATTACGCCGAGCTGGAAAAGAGCAAGGCCGAACTGCGGGAATTGGAGGGCCTGTCCCAACAAGACAGCAAGGAAAATAAAAAACGAGAAAAAGCCGATTACAAGCGCTTCTTTTCCGTTGCCAATAAGCACCTGGTGTTCTATTCGGAAAAGAGCGGATTCTACAAGTACTATCAAGACGTCATCGAATATCTTTTGGAAAAAAGCAACCTGGTGATCCACTACGTTACCAACGATCCCGAAGATCAGATCTTCGCTCTCAGTCAGCAACAGCCCCGCATCCGCCCCTATTACATCGGGCAGACCAAGCTGATCACGCTGATGATGAAGATGGATGCGGACATCGTGGTGATGACCTGTCCCGATCTCAACCGCTACCATCTCAAGCGAAGCTACGTGAGAAAGGACGTGGAATACGTTTATATGTTCCACTATCCTCTCAGCACCCACCTGGTGCTGAACACGGGCGCGCTGGATCATTACGACACGGTGCTGTGCGTGGGAGATTTCCAGTTTGCCGAGATCCGCAAAGCGGAAGAACTGTCGGGCGCCAAGGAGAAAAAGCTCATCAGCGCGGGCTACGGGCAGTTGGAACAGCTTTTCCGTGGCTATCAGGCGCTGGAAAAGAAAGCACGGAGCACGCCCAAGATCCTGGTTGCCCCCTCCTGGCAGAAGGATAACATTTTAGACACCTGCATTGACCCTCTGCTGGACGAGCTGTTGGGCAAGGGATATGAAGTGGTGGTGCGCCCCCATCCCGAATACGTGAAGCGCTACGGGCCGCGAATGGATGCCATCGTGAAGCGCCACGCTCATCGGGAAAAAGAGGGGCTGCGCTTTGAATTGGACTTCACCTCCAACCGCTCCATTTTCGAGTCCGACGTGCTGATCACCGACTGGTCGGGCACTGCCTACGAGTTTTCCTTCGTTACCCTCAAGCCCTCGGTGTTCGTGGACACGCCGCCCAAGATCAACAATCCCGATTGGGAAAAGTTTGGTATTG
>JAZNGI010000208.1:0-2184 GCA_045576375.1 Eubacteriales bacterium | reverse complement strand
TCTCCCTGTGGGGGAATTGCGGGAGAATGTGATCTGAGAACAGGCGGATGGCGCGGGGATCCCGCTCCACCACGGTCACCTTCTCCACCTCGTTTTTTTCCGAGGCCATATAGGCAAAGTATCCCACCCCCAGCCCGAAGGTGAGCACCCTTCCTCCGGCTTCGTCCAGGGGTTGTTCCATAGAGGCAATTTCGTTGGGGGTGACGGTCATCCATTCCACCCCGTCCTCCAGCACGGCGGGATAAAAGAATTCCTCACCGAAAAATCCCAACTGAGGAAGCTCCCGATAGTGACGGTCTATGACGGGATCCCGATAGATAAAGGCCTCGTAGGGGTGATAGCTCTGCCTGCGAAGGGTCCAGCCCGAAACGTCACGGGCGGGAACACAAATGTTTTTATAATAGGCGTTGTTTTCATACGCTGCGGGAGACAAGGCCCGCACCGAAGGATACAGATAGCTTCGGGCAAAGCGGCGGTCGGCGGCGCTTGTGTCGGTTTCCAGGCCGCAAGCGGCGCTCAAAAGAGCGCAGAAGGCTTCCGTGTCGCTGTCGGCGCCGTTTTGTTTCATCCGCGCCATCATTTCCCCGTTGATAAAGCGGGGGCATTGGCGAAGGTAGGCGCTGTAGAGCGTGAGCAAGCGCTCGTTATCCGCCATGACAAGTTTTAATTCTTCCAGACGTTCTCTGTCGGACAAAGACAGTCGAAGATTCATAAGGATCTCCCCTCTCAAACGAGAACGGGACGCTTTGTGGCGTTTGCCCCTCGTTTGGACATATGTTAAAAAAGGAGGCACTCTCCCCATGGAATACCGTACTCACACGATCTGCGATGCCCAAAGCCCTTGCGACTTTGGCATCCCCCGGGGTATCGTCTGATGGGTCTGTTCACGCCGAAAACCGCCACTCAGCGGCTTTTTTCCCGCATTCCCACGCTCCAAACGCCCCGCCTGATCCTGCGAAGGATCCGCCCTAAGGATGCACAGGACATGTTTTCTTACGCCCGTCTGGACGAGGTGACAAAATTTCTCACCTGGTTTTCCCACGGGGATCTTTTCTACACCAAGGAATATCTTCGGGCACTGCAAGGCGCTTACAAACGGGGCGAGTTTTTCGATTGGGGGCTGGAGCTGAAGGAAAACGGAAGATTCATCGGTACCTGCGGCTTTACCGCCATTGACGAGACCAACAATTTTGCCGAGGTGGGCTACGTTCTCTCGCCCGAATATCAGCATCAAGGACTGATGACGGAAGCCTTGAAAGAGGTGATCCGATTCGGCTTTGAGGTGCTCTGCGTGGAGCGCATTGAAGCCAAGCACATGGAGGGCAACGAAAGCTCCGCCGCGGTGATGAAGCGTTGCGGAATGCAACACGAGGGCTTACTGAGAAAGCGAATGATCATCAAGGGAAATTATGAGAGCATTCACCTGTATTCCCTCTTAAAAAGCGAATACTTTTCTTCCTGATGATTGCGGGCTCTCTTACGGAGAGTCCGTTTTTTTCATTTTTCTTACTTTTGTAAGCAAGCTCTCTTTTTCGTTTTCCACCTGCCCGGACGCCGCCAAACGCAACAGCGCCTCCAAAGCACGGGCGATCTGCGGGCCTTCAAACCCTTCCTTTAACAGATCCCGTCCGTTCACGGCAAGACAGGACAGGCAAAGACAGCGCCCGGAGTCCAACTGCTCCTTTGCCCAACGGGACAGGGCTTTTTCATCCTCCCCCGAAAAGGCGCAATGATACGCACAAAAATCGAAAAACTCCGCGGGGTATTTGCCCAACAGGAGCATCCGTTCCACCTCTTGGGCGGGAAAGTTTCGGCCGAAAGAAAGAATGCGCTCTGTTTTCTGAATGTCCTCATTTTTGAATCTCCATCTTTTCAGAACCCCTCGGGCAAAGGATGCGTTTTCCTCGGGGGAAACAGACGGATCGGTGAGAAGAAAAGAAAGACGAAGCCAAAAAGAGGAGGCGGGAGCGATGAGAGAGCAGTGAAAACGGTAGGCCTCCCTTTGCTCGGCCAGTCGGGGAACCAAGAAGGAAAAGAGCTCGGGGTACTCTTCCAGAACACGGCAAACGTCCTTCCCCATCAAAAGCAGGGACCATTCCCGACAGATGCGCTCTGCGGAAACCGATCTGAGATCCTCCAAACAGACCCGAAGGGCGCGGGAGGTGGCTTCCTCCACGGCGTATC
>JAZNGI010000207.1:0-3156 GCA_045576375.1 Eubacteriales bacterium | reverse complement strand
GGACACACCAACCACCACAGCGTTGTGTGAAGCCAAGACCCCCGCGCCCCGGGGGGGGGGTCCTTTTTCCTCGCGGCAATGAAAAAGAAAGCCCTCTTTCTCTCTTACGGACGCGGATAGGGACGGGATTTGTGCGGAGAGCCGGAAACACACCTTCGGTTTTTGCATAAAAAACCGCACTTTCTCCCGGGAAATTCTCGTCAATTTTGTCGTGTTTGCCCTTGTTTTTCTCTTCCATCGTACAAATCCCACAAAAGCAACTCCTTTTTTGCATAAAAATCAACTTTCCTCTTGACAGGATTGCATAATATGTGTATAATGTTTGCATATTAAAATGAATTGTGTTTTTTTATTCATTTTTCATGTATAAAAACAACCCAAAGGAACCGACGATGACCAAAGTTTTTATTGACGGAAGCGCAGGCACCACAGGTCTGCGCATCCATTCCCGTTTGTCCCGCCGAAGCGATCTTTCCCTTCTCATTCTCCCCGAGGAACTGAGAAAGGACACGGCGGCAAGAAAGGAAGCCATCAACCAAAGCAACGTTGCTTTTCTTTGCCTGCCCGACGGGGCGGCCGTGGAAGCGGCAAGCTTTGTGACAAACCCTCACACGGTGATCATTGACACCTCCACCGCTCACCGCACCCATCCCGATTGGAGCTACGGCTTTGCGGAGGTGACGGATGCTGAAATTCTGGCCGATGCCAAGCGCATTGCCAATCCCGGCTGTCACGCCAGCGGCTTCATTGCTCTCGTTAAGCCCCTGCGGGACGCGGGCCTGTTAAGGGAAGACGCCCTGTTATCCTGCGTTTCTCTGACGGGCTATTCCGGCGGCGGAAAGAAAATGATTGCCCAATACGAGGCCCCCGATCGCTCTCCTCTGCTGAGCGCTCCCAGACAGTATGCGCTGAGCCAGCAACACAAGCACTTAAAGGAAATGGTGCATCTGTGCAAGTTGCAAAGCGCCCCCGCCTTCTGCCCCATCGTTGCGGATTTCTACAGCGGAATGGAGGTGAGCGTGCCCGTGTTTGCAAAAGATCTGAAGGGAACGCTTTCCGACGTGAAGGCGCTGTTTGCTTCTCTCTACCGAGGACCCGTGGTGTTTTACAGGGAAAACGCCGAGGAAGAGGGATTTTTGAGCGCGGCGGCCTTTTCCGGCAAGGACGGAATGGAAATCACCGTTGGGGGAAATCAAGAGCGCATTTTGCTCACCGCAAGATACGATAATTTGGGCAAAGGCGCTTCCGGCGCCGCCATTCAGAATATGAACATCGTCCTGGGCATGGAACAGACCGCGGGACTGGAACTGTAACGGAGGAAAAAACGGATGAAAATAATTTCCGGCGGCGTTTGTGCCGCAAAGGGATTTCAAGCCAACGGTGTCCATTGCGGCATCCGCAAGAACCGCACCAAGAGGGACCTTGCGCTGATCTACAGCCAAACCAAGGCCTCCGCGGCGGCGGTGTATACCACCAACCTGGTGAAGGGAGCCCCCCTCACCGTGACCAAAGCAAACATTGCCGACGGCTGGGCCCAAGCGGTGATCTGCAACAGCGGCAACGCCAACACCTGCAACGCCAACGGCATCGAGATCGCCCGGGGAATGTGCGCCCTGCTGGGGGAAAAGCTGGGCATCCCGCCCAAAGACGTGGTGGTTGCTTCCACCGGTGTGATCGGACAGCCTTTGAGCCTGGAGCCCATCCGAAACGGGTTGGACCCTCTGGTGGAGGGTCTGGCCTTCAACAACTCCCGTGTGGCGGCAGAGGCGATCATGACCACCGACGTGATCACCAAGGAGATCGCCGTGGAGTTTGAATTGGGAGGAAAGACCTGCCGAATGGGCGGCATTGCCAAGGGAAGCGGAATGATCCATCCCAACATGGCAACGATGCTGGTGTTCATCACCACCGACGCCGCCATCAGCCCCGCAATGCTTCAGAAGGCGCTGTCAGGAGACGTGGGCAACACCTTTAATATGATCAGCATTGACGGCGACACCTCCACCAACGATATGGTGACCGTTCTTGCCAACGGGATGGCAGGCAACGACACCATTCTGGAGGACAACGGGGACTTTTCCGTGTTTATGAAAGCATTAAACACCGTGAACGTGCACCTGTGCCGAATGATCGCCTCCGACGGCGAAGGCGCCACCAAGCTTTTGGAATGCAAGGTGGAGGGCGCCAAGGACGAAACCAACGCCAAAACCGTTGCCAAGAGCGTGATCTGCTCCAGCCTCACCAAGGCGGCCATGTTCGGTGCCGATGCTAACTGGGGACGGATTCTTTGCGCCATCGGTTATTCCGGCGCGCAGGTGGACGTGAACCGGGTGGAAGTGGAGTTTGAAAGTCCCAAGGGAAGCATCACCGTGTGCCAAAACGGCGCCGGCGTGGACTTCTCCGAAGAGCTTGCCAAAGAGATCCTTTTGGAAGAAGAGATCACCATTCATGTCCGTTTGGGCGACGGCGACGCTTGTGCCACCGCCTGGGGCTGTGATTTGACCTACGACTACGTGAAAATCAATGGAGATTATCGCACATGATCACTGACAATCATTTTTCCAACGCCCAACGGGCACAGGTGCTTACCGAGGCACTTCCTTATATCCGACGCTACAATTCCAAGATCGTCGTGATTAAATACGGCGGTAACGCCATGATCAACGAGCAGTTAAAACAGCAGGTGATGGAAGACATCGTTCTGCTTTGGCTCATCGGCGTGAAGGTGGTGCTGGTGCACGGCGGCGGCCCCGAAATCAGCGAGACCATGGAGAAGCTGGGAAAGAAAGCGCAGTTCGTGGACGGACTTCGGGTGACCGACAAGGAGACCGTGGACATTGTGCAGATGGTGCTGGCGGGAAAGGTCAACAAGACGCTCGTGAACCTTCTGGAAATGAAGGGCGGCAAGGCCATGGGCATCAGCGGCATGGACGGCCGACTCATTGAAGCCGAGGTCAAAGACCAGCGCCTGGGCTACGTGGGCAAGATCACCAACATCAACATTTCTCCCGTGGTGGATCTTTTGGAAAAGGGCTACATTCCCGTGATCTCCACCCTGGGCTGTGACAAAGACGGCAACGCCTACAACATCAACGGCGACACCGCCGCGGCCTTTATCGCCGGTGCTCTGAACGCGGAGCGTTTGATTATGATGAC
>JAZNGI010000206.1:0-17573 GCA_045576375.1 Eubacteriales bacterium | reverse complement strand
CCCTCAAAACGAAGGTTGGGTTAAGAGTTATGTTAACAACTGATCGTAGATCTCGCTTTTGCTCACGCCCCGATCCTTGGCAACGGCTTTGCAGGCGTCCATGCGCTTGAGACCTTGGGAAAGATAGTGCGCAAGATGCTCTTCCAAAGACAGCTCACTCCAAAAAGGGGCTTCTTCCTTTTTGGTGCCGCCTTCCACCACCAAAACGAACTCTCCTCGGGGCTCGGTTTCTTGAAAATGAGCCAGGGCGCCGTTCAGATCGGTGCGCAGCACCTGTTCGTTGAGCTTTGTCAGCTCGCGGCAAAGGGAGATCTTGCGGCTTGGGCCAAAGGCGTCTTGCAGCTCCTCCAGGGTGCGCAACAGGTGATGGGGCGCTTCATAGAAGATCATGGTGCGTTCCTCTCCCGAAAGAGCAGCCAGGCGCTCACGGCGCTCCTTCTTTTCTCCGCTGAGAAAGCCTTCAAAGCAGAAACGGCGGGTGGAAAGAGCGGATAGGCTCAAGGCAGTGACGGCGGCACAGGGGCCGGGCACGCACACCACGCTCAGCCCTTCTTGGGCGCACAGGCGCACCACGTCTTCTCCCGGATCGGAAACGGCGGGCATTCCCGCATCGGTGACCAGGGCGCCGCTTTCTCCTGCCAAAAGACGGCACACGATCTGCTCTCCGCGGCTTTTTTGGTTGTGCTCGTGATAGCTGATCATGGGCTTTTTAATGGCAAAGCGGCTGAGAAGCTTGGCGGTGACACGGGTGTCCTCCGCGGCAATAAAATCCACGTTGGCAAGAATCTGCTCTGCCCGATGGGACAGATCCGAAAGATTTCCGATGGGGGTGCCCACCAAATACAGCACCCCGCCCAGGGGTTCGTTCATGGGTTTTATGCTCCTTTTTTCAGCAAAACGCCGGGGTTCTCGCCCGCAAAGGGCAGGGTGAACTTGTAGCTTTCCATGGAAGTATAGAAGGCGGCGTTCTCTTGCAGCTTTTGGTTTTCTTCCTTTTTCAGCACCGGCTCTAAGTCCTTCTCGGTGTTGCCGGGTAGGAAGGCCACGGAGGGATCCACGGCGTCAAAGAAGGTGCTGTCCACGTTATGGCCGTGGTGGGGGATCTGGAAGAAGTCGCTTTTCAGATCCTCTTCTTCGTAGACGGCGTTGCAGAAGGCAAAGTTGCCCACGGACATATCCCCCGTGACCATCAGCCGATTTCCGTCCACGGTAAAGCGCATCACCAGGCTGGAGTCGTTAAAGTCGTTCATGGCGTAGGGCAAAACGTCTTCCTGGGTGGACAAGAAGTCCACGGTCACGTCTCCCAGGATCATCTGATTGCCCGTGTGGGGCTTGACCACCTTGGCATCGGGATAGCAGAAGTTAACGGTGTCCCAAACGCTTTGGGTCTGGGCAATGCAGTCGGGCTCGAAGTGCTGATACACCGTGTTGGAGGGGAAGTTGAACACAAAGTGCTCCACGTCCAGCTTTTCATACAGTCCGTTGCTTTGGGTTCCCATGAGGGCAAAGGAGTGATCGGGATGGGCGTGGGTCACGATCCAGGCGGCGATCTTGGCGGGCTGTCCTTCGGGGGAGAGGGACAAAAGGAAGTTCACCAGATTTTCCGATTCGGATTGCTGGGCGCCGTCAATGATGATAAAGCGGCCGTCCTTGAGCCGGATCACCATGGAAAGACCGAAGTTTATGGTGTTGAGGGTATACAGATCGTTGGTCTTGCCGGCGACAACGGCGGCGTTTTCCTCTCGGGGCACGGTGTTGCCCGCGGGGGAGAGAATCACCTTGGTCTGGCGCAGGTTTTCCAGATAATAGCAATGAACGTCGGTTTGGCCGTTGGTGTAGGTGGCGTAACGGTTTTCGCCGATGGCGTTATCCATCACCTTGGTATAACCGCTGTTATTCAGGGTATCCAGATAGGAGAGGTAGTCCGAGGCGTTGGTGTTGCTGTAGAGCAAGAGGTAGTTTCCGTCGCCGCAACCGATGGGTGCGGGCATGGCAAAGGAGCCGTAGGCGGGGGCTTCGGGGAGGGCAACGTCCACGGTCTGGAAGTATTCCAGAGAGTCGGGAACGGTCATGGCGCCCGCTTTCACCGAGGCGGTGTAGGTCTTGCGAAACCAGTTGCAGGCAAGAATGAGATTTTCATCCATTCCCGCGCCGATGGCGATCTTGCCGTCGGCGATCAGCACGCCGATCTGGTTCCATTCCAGCTTTTCATAGAGCTTTTTGGAAAGCTCTCGCTTGGTCTGTCCCACCAGGATCTCCGTCATGCCTTTGGCTTCCACGGCGTCAATGGAGAGCTTAATCCGTCCGTTTTTGCATTTCTTGTTCATGGCATCCCGCAGCTCGGAGGCGGCCTGTTCTGCCGGCCACTCCACCTTTGTGGCGGTCACCACTTCGCAGGCGGCAGTGTCGTCCTTAATTAAGAAGAGCGTTCCCGCGGCCTCTTGAGTGCCCGGTTGGGGATCGTTTTGCGTTTGGGGAGCGGGGGCGGGATCGGTGGTGGTTGCGGCGGGGGCGCAGGAGCCCAGCACCGCCAGCAGACACAACAGCAAAAGTAAGGCTTTTTTCATTTTTTTCTCTTTCTTTTTTGCACAGCAGGGCCGTGCGGGTTATTTTTTGTATATATAGGACAGGGGGTTCACGGCGCTTCCGTTGGGCTTGCGCAGTTCAAAATGGAAGTGGGGGCCCGTGGTGTAGCCGGTGTTGCCCGAATAGGCAATGAGCTGGCCCTGGCGCACCCGATCGCCCTCTTTCACCAAAAATTCGTCCAGGTGGGCGTAATAGGTTTCGTAGCCGTTGTCGTGGCGAATGCGGATGAGGTTGCCGAAGGTGGAATAGTTTTGGGCAAACACCACCGTGCCCGACAGGGAGGCGTAGATGTTAGAGTACATGGGGGATTCAATGTCCAACCCGTTGTGGAAATCGTCGTTCACGCCGTCGCCGTCCATATCCCGCCAGCCGAAGCCGGAGTTCAGGGCGCCTTCCTTGGGAAGGATGAACACCTTCAGCTTGTCGCTCACCGTTTCCTCGGGCAGGGGCTTTCTTCCCACCCGAATCACCTGGGTGGTGGGGGCAACAAAGATCTGCTCCTTCACGGACTCTGTTTTATAAAGCTCGCCGTTGACGTAGGTCAGGCGGGAGGTCACCACCGCTTTGCCGTTTTTGCCCTTCACGCCGATCTCCTCGCCGCCCGCATAGAGATCGTAATCGTCTATCCGTTCCACGGCAAAGGGAAGATCTCCCACGGTGCTCACCAGTTTGGAGTAACTGAAGGTCACGGGGAGCACCTGAGTCAGCTCCTCGTCTTCATTGGGTTCTTCATAATAATAAAAAGTGTTGGAGAAATCCAGATCCTCCGCGGCTTTTCGGGCGCGCTCGTAGGCGTCCTGTGCAATGGAGGAGCAAAACCGCAGCCCCAGGCGTCGGCACGCTCCATGGGCAAGGGTGTGAATGTCGTCCAGCTTTGAGAGGGTGCTGTAGTCGCTGCTGCCGTAGCGCAGAAGCTCCTTTAAGTGCTCCCGATCCATCATTCGCTGCGTGGGGAAGGTGTCCTGGGAGATCTGCACCTCGTTGAAGAGAGCCACGGTGTAGTTTTCGGTGTCTGCCTGCACCTCTGCCACCAGCTCCTCCAGGCCGCGGCGGATCTCCTCCTCGGCGGGAAGGGCCGCCACCAGCTTGCCGTCCACGTAAAGCCCGAAGCCGGTGGAAATGTATTCTCCCAGGCAATCCATCAGAGAGGAATAGAGCTGAGATTGGGTGAGAAACTCGTCTTCATCGCAGAAGTAGTAGCTCACCTCGTAGGGGAATTTAAAGGAGCGCCCCAGCACGTTGGAGGCTTTGTCCTGCACGTCCTCCACCGCTTGGTCCAGCATTTGTGTGTGGGAAATGAGGCCCAGCTTGCGGCCGTCCACCTTGGCGCCGATGACGATGGGGGCGTTGGCCGCCGAAAAAATATAAGTAAAAACACCGATGGCCACGGCCAGGGGAATGAGAACGCTCAGGTGTCGGCGAAGAAAGCCCAATAAGTCCGAGGCGGATTGCAAAAGATTATCTTTGGCGTTGCGGGTGGAAAAGAGCCGTTTGAGAAAGCGGAAGGGGCGGCACAGTTGGTGCGGCAGATAGGTGAGAAGAAAATAGAGGCCCTTCCAGAAGGTGCTTTCTTTTTGAATTTCTTCCTTTTCCTCCCAGCCCAGGGGGTGAGAAGCCAGCTTGCCCCGATGGCGCAACACGGTTTTTCGGCTTCGGTCCACGCGGCGCCCCAGGAGAATGTAACAACTGTTAAAGGCGCTGTCGATCACCGAAAGGGAGAGGGAGCGAAAGTGGCGGTAAAGATCGCCAAAGCGTTCATCCGTTTCGGAGGGCTTTCCCTCGGCAATGCCCGCAAAGAAGCCGCCCACAGCCGTAACTGCCGAAACGATCGCGGCTTTGATGCCGCCTTTT
This sequence comes from Eubacteriales bacterium, assembly GCA_045576375.1. Classification (GTDB taxonomy): domain Bacteria; phylum Bacillota; class Clostridia; order Oscillospirales; family SIG627; genus SIG685. The sequence goes on along the minus strand of JAZNGI010000206.1, from coordinate 13,136 downwards.
CGTTTGTTTTTCACGCTTTGTCCCTCCTTTCCAATGTTACACAGATCCACCCTCTATTGTATCATATTCCCTCTTTTTTGTCAAGTTGAGGGGGAGTTATGTCACCCTTGAGCGGGGAAAAAAGTGGGAAAAGAAACGGGTTTTCACAGGTTTTTGAGGGGAAGTTTTTCCCCGAAGTTTTCCACACTCTGTGGAAAACTCTCCGAAAAAAACACCAAAACATTGGAGGATCAAGGCAAATTTTTCCCCAAGGGCTGTGGAAAACCCTTTTTTCCCAAAATTGTGTCATTTTCTTTTTTTGCTTTTCCACAGGTTTTTCCCCAAGGCAGGGAAAACTTTATGGTAAACCAAAAGGGAGAAAAAAGCCCGTCTTTTTTCGATTGCACACGGGGGGCTTTTTTGACACAACCAAAACGCCCGCGGCAAAAACCGCGGGCGAAAAGTGCTCCTTATTTAATTTCCTGTTCCAAACGGTCAAACTCCGGCGTGGAAAAGAATTCCCCCAGGGTGATTTCCAGACCGTCGCAAAATTTCTTAATGGTAAGAATGGAAATATCCCGCCGATCGGCGTCCATCATACTGTAGGCGGTGGAAGGCGTGACCCCCGAATGGTTGGCCAACCGGTTAAGGGAGATCTTCCTTTCCTCGCACAACTCTTTAAAGCGGTTTGCTACAACGTCTTTGACACTCATTGAATCACCTCAAAAACATTGGTTCCGATTTTGCGCACTTGCGCAAAGTTAAAAAGTTAACGGAGACGAGCTCCATACCCTTGGTGTTAACCGTCCAGGTCGGTTTCTTCCACGTTGCCCGTGGCGGGATTGCGGGTGAGGATCTTCACCTTTTTCTCCGCCTCGTCCAGCATTTGGGAGCAACCTCTCACCAGGCCCACGCCTTCCTCAAAGAGCTTGAGAGAATCGTCCAGAGGGGTTCCTGTGTCCTCCAGAGCGTGCACCACCTGTTCCAGGCGGTTGAGCTTTTCCTCAAAGCTGAGGGCTTCTTCTTTCTTGTTGGTTTCTGCCACGGTTCATTCCTCCTTCGGCTTGATTTCTTCAATGCTTGCTTTGGCCTGTCCGTCTGCCAGGCGCAGGAAAAGGGATTCTCCCACCGCCATTTGCTTCACGGAGCTGACCACGTTGCCTTGGCTGTCAAACACCGCGCCGTAGCCCCGGGACATGATCTTCAAGGGATCCAGGGCTCCCAATTTTCCCGCGGCGTTTGCCAAAAGCAGGCGCTTTTTTTCTAAGAGGGACGCCATCCCCGCCTCTGCCCGCCGTTCCCAATCCAAAAGCTCCATGCGCCGATCGTCGATCACGGTTTGAAGATCGGTAAGGTGGCGGTTTTGGCTGAGGGAGCTGAGCTTTTGACGGTAACGGGAGAGCTTTCCCTCCAAAAGGATCGCCATTTTTGATTCCACGTTCCCCAGGCGGCGTTTGAGATCTTCTCGGTCGGGGACGCACAGCTCCGCCGCGGCAGAGGGGGTGGGGGCCCGCAGATCGGCCACGAAATCGCTGATGGAAAAATCCGTTTCATGTCCCACGGCGCTGACCACGGGAATGCGGGAGCGGAAGATCTCCTCCGCCAATTCCTCGGAATTGAAGGCCCAAAGCTCCTCCAGGGAGCCGCCGCCGCGGCCCAGGATGATCACGTCCACGGGATGGCGCTCGTTGAAATAGCGCACCCCCGAGCAAAGCTGAGGGGGCGCCCCCTCGCCCTGCACCAGACAGGGAAAGAGCACCAGCTTGCAAAGGGGGAAGCGGCGGGTGGCAACGTTGATCATGTCCCGAATGGCCGCTCCCGTGGGGGAGGTGATGATGCCGATGGTCTTGGGGTATTTGGGCAGGGGCTTTTTATATTGGGGGGAGAAATATCCCTTTTGCTCCAGTTTTTTCTTCAGTTGCTCAAAGGCAAGATGCAGGCTTCCCACGCCGTCGGGCTCCATGGTGAAGGCGTAGATCTGATAAGACCCGTCCTTCACGTAGGCACTGATGCGCCCCGTGAGGAGCACCTTCATTCCGTTTTCGGGGAGAAAGGCCAGCTTGCTTGCGTAGCCCTTGAACATCACGCCCCGCAACACGCCGCCCTCGTCCTTGAGGCTGAAATAGAAATGGCCCGTGCGATGGTTGGTGAAATTAGAGATCTCTCCCCGCACGCTGACGGTGTAGAGAAGCTCGTCGTTTTCCAAAAGATCCTTAATGTATTCGTTCAGCTGAGTGACGCTGAACACCACTTTTTCCGCCATGGCTTGCTCCTATCCCAATAAAAATTTCTTCCGCGCCAAAGCGGCAATGCCCAAGGCGTTGTCACAACCCGTTTCGGCAGAGGAAAACCAGGCGTTGCTTCGGGAGGCAAAGGCCTCCTTTAGGATCACGCTGGAGGAAACGCCGCCCATAAACAACACGGGCAGATCCCCATAGGGGGAAAGCATTTGCCTGCAGGCCTCGATGACGCAGTCAAACACGAAGCGGGCGCAGTCCTCCTTGGGAGTGCCCTCCGCCAGCAAACGGTCAAAGCGGTTTTCCAGCCCCGAAAGATTCACTTTTCCTTCTTTTTGGGGGATCTTCACCCGAAAGCGGGCTTGGGAGGCGAAAGCCAACTGCTCCAGCTCCCTTCCGCAGGGGAATGGAAGCCCCAGCTTCACGCCGCAACGGTCGATCAGTTGCCCCGCCGTGATGTCGGCGCTGTCGGCAAGAATGTTTGTTTGCAACTGCGATCCTTCCTCTTTCACGCTTAAAAGCTCCAGAGTGCCGCCGGAAAGGTGAAAGGCAAGATACTCTTTTTCCCCCGCAAAGCCGCTTCCCAGCTTTGCCGCTTCCACGTGCCCCTCCTGGTGGGAAAACTCAAACAAGGGTACATCAAAAAAAGCTGCCACCGAGGCGGCAACCGAAACTCCCGCCAAAAAGCAGGGCATATAGGACCCCGGGGCACGGCGGGGGAAGGCGGAAACACCCACGGCGGCAACTAAGCGGCGGGGGGAGCTCTCGGTGAGCTGTTTGACCAGCTCGGGCAGAGCCTTCACGTGGTGAAAAAGGGCATCGCTTTGGCGAAGCCCCCGCTCCCCTTGCTTCACGGGAAGAAGGCGGCGCTCTCCCACGGGCATCCCCGTTGGGCCGCACAGGGCGACGGAGGTGGTGTAATTGCTGGTGTCAAAGCCCAAAAAGTGCTTCATTTTCCCTCTTCTCCTTGGGGCAGGCTCCGATACACGCCCCGCAACACGCCGTTGACGAAGGCGGGTGCCTTTTCATCGTCGTACTTCTTGCAAAGCTCCACCGCTTCGTTGATGGAGATCTGAGGGGCAAGGCCTTCCACGAAGAGCATTTCATACACCGCCAGGCGCAGAACGGCCAGGCTTACCTTGGAGATGCGCTCGGGCTTCCAGCCTTTGGCGTTGGCGGCAATGGCGGAGGAAATTTCCTCTTCCTTTTGGCTCACGCCGAAAAAGGTGTCCTTAATATATGCGCTTTTTTTAATGCGGGGATCGTCGGTGTTTTCCAGAATGCTTTCGTAAAGGCTCTCACAGGGCTCTCCCTTGTGAAACAGGGCTTCAAAGAGCATGGTGAAGGCGTATTCTCTTTCTTCTCTTCGTTTGAGTGCCATAGGAGTCTCCCTTATTTTCTTTCTCCCCGAGGGGCTGCCTCGGGGAGGATCGGTTTTTCAATCAGAAGGTGTAAACGCGGATCACGCCTTGGGCGTTCTTGAGCCCTTCGGCCTCGGAGGCATCGTCCAGCTCGAAAATCGCATAGCCCACGCCTTTTCTCACGGCGGAAGCGGCGCTGACGGCCTTGGCAGACAGAGCGCCGATCTCGGGGCACTCGCCGCGGTACAGAACGCTCACCCGCGCCTTACCCGTGCAAGGAAGGCTCACGGCGGGGAAGTTCACGCTGTTTTTCACGTTGCCGTTTTCCAAAAAGTCTTTCAACTGATCGGCGGCCATCACGGCGCAGTTATCCTCTGCTTCCTCGGTGGAAGCGCCCAGATGGGGAATGGCCACCACGCCTTTTTTGCCGATGACCTCGGCGGTGGGGAAGTCCGTTACGTATTTTGCCGCCTTGCCCGATTCCAGGGCAGAAAGCACGTCGGCAGCGTTCACCAGGTCGGCTCTGGCCAGGTTGATGATCTTCACCCCGTCCTTCATCTTGGCGATGGCGGCGGCGTTGATCATTCCCTTGGTGTCGGGGGTGGAGGGAACGTGAATGGAAATATAATCCGCTTGGGCAAACAGCTCGCTCAGATCGGAGGTGACCTTCACTCTTGCATCCAGCTTCAGCGCGGCGCCCACGCCCAGCCAGGGATCGTAGCCCACCACGTTCATTCCCAAGCCCAGGGCGGTGTTTGCCACCATGCCGCCGATGGCGCCCAGGCCGATGATGCACAGCGTTTTGCCCATCAGCTCGGTGCCTGCAAAGGCACTCTTGCCTTTTTCCACTTTCTTGGCGGCGTCGTCCTGACCGGAGAGGGTCTTTGCCCATTCAATGCCGCCCACCACGTCTCTTGCGGCAAGAAGCATGGCCAACACGGCCAGTTCCTTCACGCCGTTGGCGTTGGCGCCCGGGGTGTTGAACACGCAGATGCCCTCGTCGGTGCAACGGTCCACGGGAATGTTGTTCACGCCCGCGCCCGCTCTGGCAATGGCCACGCACTCGGCGGGGAACTTCTCTTCCCCGAGAGCGGCGCTTCTCACCAGCACGCCCTGATAGGTTTCGGCATCTTCCCAAGCCTTATATCCCTCGCCCAAGCGGGCCAGGCCCACGGGAGCGATCTTATTAAACAGTTTGATCTCTTTCATAATATCCCTTCTTTACTTGTTATCGGCTTCAAAGTCCTTCATAAAGGCCACCAGCTTTTCCACGCCTTCCATGGGCATGGCGTTGTAGATGCTGGCTCTCATTCCGCCCACGCTTCTGTGACCCTTGATGTTCACAAAGCCCTTGGCGGCGGCTTCCTTGCAGAACAGGGCGTCCTTGTCGGGATCCCCCGTGACGAAGCACACGTTCATCAGAGAGCGGCAGGATTTGTCAGCGGTGGGCCGGAAGAGCTTGGAGGAATCCAAATAATCGTAGAGCACGGCGGCTTTCTTTTCGTTATGTACCTTCATGGCCTCCAGACCGCCCATTTTTTCCACCCACTCGTACACCAGGCCCGCAATGTAGATGGAATAGCAGGGGGGCGTGTTATACATACTGCCGTTGTCGGCCATGATCTGATAATCCAGCATGGTGGGGGTGTAGGGACGGGCCTTGCCCATGAGATCTTCTCTCACGATCACCACGGTGAGACCGGAGGGGCCCATGTTTTTCTGAGCGCCTGCGTAGATCACGCCGAACTTTGTTACGTCCACAGGCTCGGAAATGATGCAGCTGGACATATCTGCCACCAGGGGAACGTCGCCGGTGTCGGGAACGTAGTTGAACTTGGTGCCGTAGATGGTGTTGTTAAAGCAAATGTGAACGTAGTCTGCATCGGGAGAGAACTCTTCCTTTTTCACCACGGGGATGAGGGAGAAGTTGTTCTCCTTGCCCGAGGCCACGATTCGGGCCTCGCCGTATTTGGCGGCTTCCTTTTGCGCCTTGCCGGAGAACTGGCCGCTGACGATGTAATCGGCCTTGCCGGTGGTCATGAGATTCAGGGGAACGGCGGCAAACTGGGTGGAAGCACCACCCTGCAAAAAGAGCACCTTGTAGTTTTCGGGAATGTTCATCAAGCGGCGCAAAGTTGCCTCGCAACGGTCAATGATCTCCTGGTAGGGCTTACTGCGATGGCTCATTTCCATCACGCTCATGCCGCTGCCGTTGCAATCGGTGATCTCTCTTCCCGCGCGCTCCAAAACCTCCAGAGGCAGGGAAGAAGGGCCTGCCGAAAAATTAAACACTCTTGCCATAATTTTCCTTCCTTTCCAAGGGGCGAAACCGTCCCGCTGTTCACGGTTATTTCTTAACCGATTGAGATTAAAATTTGAATCACACCATTATATAAAATTTTAACGGATTCGTCAAGATTTTCCGCAAAAAATCCGCTTTTTTTCCTTATACGATGCGGTTTTGGGGCGCTCCTTCAAAGAACCGTCGGAGGTTTTCTCCCAAAATCTCCAGGCATCGCTTTCTGGATTCAAAGGAGCCCCAGGCCATGTGGGGCGTGAGGCACAGATCGGGCCTGCCCAACAGAGGATAAAAGGGGTGGTCCTCCCCGAAGGGCTCTGCGGAATACACGTCCACGCCCAGTCCTCCCAAGCGCCCTTCTCTCAGGGCGTCGGCCAGGGCGGCCTCGTCGGTCACGGCTCCCCGGGCGGTGTTGATCACCAGGGCGCCTTGTTTCAAAAGAGCAATGCGCTCTCGGGAAAGCAGATTGCGGGTGGACTCGCTCAGGGGCACGTGGAGGGAAAGAATATCGGCTTTTTTGCACAGAGAATCCATATCCTCTTGGGGAAATTCCTCCTCCTTTTGCCTGCGGCACATCACCACCTGCGCCCCCATGGCACGGGCGGCTCTTGCCACGCCGCGGCCGATGCCTCCGCCGCCCACCACGCCCCAGGTCATCCCCGCGATCTGGTGATACACGGGAACAAGGCGGTTGGCCACGTCTGAGCGGCTGTAGGCGCCGCTGTCCACAAACGCTCGGTATTCCTTCAGATGGGTGCAAAGGGAAAGGGCCATGGCCAGGGTCACCTGCACCACGCTGTGGGTGGAATAGCCGGGAACGTTGCACAGGGCAATTCCCCGACGGCGGCAATAGTCGGTGTCGATGTTATCATAGCCCGTGGCGGCCACGCAGATCAGGCGCAGGCGGCGGGCGTTTTTCAGGTTGCTTTCATTCAAACGGATCTTGTTGAGCACCACGGCGTCTGCATCCGCCAGGCGCTCTTCCACCGCTTCGGGAGGCGTGGAGGGATACACGGCCGTTTCTCCCAGAGAGGTGATGGGGGTCAGATCCAGGTCTGCGCCCAGGGTGGACGCGTCCAATACGACGATCTTCATGATTTCTCCTTTGTTTTGGGATATAGGATCAAGGGCTTTGCCACCACCAACGAGGGGGCGGCGGCCTTTTTGGCGCGGCAGAGGAGGAGTTTGGGGGCTTCTCCCTCGCGGGAATGAACCATCACCAGCTCCTTTGGCTCCAGACCCGCCCCCCGCAGGGCGCAGAACAGATCCACCATCCGATCGGGACGGTACACCGCAAAAAAGCTTCCGCCGTTTTTTAAGATGCGGGCGGCGGCAAGGCAGATCTCCTCCAGGGTGCAGAATTTTTCGTGGCGGGCAACCAGCTTGCGCTCGCCCTCGTTGAGATACCCCGAGGTCATTTTCATATAAGGCGGATTGCTGAACACGAAATCCACCTCCCGCTCCAGGTGGGAGGGGGCGTTTTTCAGATCGTCCCACACCACCTTCACCTTTTCCTCCAGGCCGCAACGGCGAATATTTTCCCGTGCCAGAGCGGCGTAATCCTCCTGGATCTCAAAGGCGGTGAGAGAAGCAAAAGAAAGGCGGCGGGACAAAAGAATGGGGATGATGCCCGTGCCCGTGCCGAATTCCGCGCCCACGGCGTTTTTCTTTTGCAGGCGGATAAAATCGCTCAGAAGCACCGCGTCCGTCCCGTAGGAAAAGCCGTCGCGGTATTGAAGCACGGTGACACCGGGGAACACCTCGTCCTCCCGAAGGGAGGGATCGGCAGGATCAAACATTTCTTTTTCTTCCTTCCGAAAGTTTTTTCAGCCCCAGGCACAGGGCCGTTGTCAACAGGAACACGCCCAGGCACAGGGCGCTCTCTTTAAGAGAGGGGAATTGCACTTCAAACAGATCTCCCAACAAAATGAAGCCGCCGAAAAACAGCAGGGGGGAGCCGACGGCCACGGCGCCGCGGTAGGCGTTGAGAGGGTGCATCACCAAAAGAAGCACGGTGTACACGCAAAGATAGCTCATCAGCACGCAGGCACCGCCCAAATGCTCGGGAGCAAGAAAGCCCAAATCCCGCAGCAGGGTGCAAGCCAGAACGCTCAAAGCGGCGGCAATGCCCCCGGGGAGGGAATGGCGGAAAATGTTTTTAAAAAAATTGCCCCGAATGCGGTCGCGGGAGGGCTCCAAGCCCAAAAGGAAGGAGGGAATGCCGATGGCCGTGGTGCTGATGAGGGTGAGCTGAATGGGCTGGAAGGGATATTCCCTGCCCCAGAGCAAAAAGATCAGCGTCAGCACGGCGGAGAGCACCGTTTTGGTGAGAAACACCCCCGAGGAGCGCTCGATGTTGCCGATGCTCTGGCGGCCTTGGGCCACCACGTGGGGCAGAGAGCAAAAATCGTCGTCTAGCATCACCAGGCTGGCCGCGTTCTTGGCGCCGTCCGTTCCCGAAACGGGTGCCACGCCGCAATCGGAAGCGCGCAGAGCCTGCACGTCGTTGATGCCGTCCCCCGTCATGGCAACGGTGTGCCCCGCTTCCTTCAGGGCCTGCACCAAAAGCTTTTTGCGCTCGGGGGTCACTCGGGCAAACACCACCTGCTGTGTGGCGGCCTGTTTCAGCGCCTCGTCGCTGAGCACGCTGCAATCCACGGCTTTTTCGGCCTCTCTCACGCCTGCCGCCGCGGCAACGGCCTTCACCGTTTCCCGATTGTCTCCCGAGATAATTTTGATCTGCACCTTTTGGGAATAGAAAAAGTCAAGGGCTTGGCGGATCCCTTCCCGCAGGGTGTCGGACAGGCGCACGCAGCCCAAGGGGGTGAGCTTGCCCGTGAGGGTCTCCGTTTGGGGATCAAAGCCGCCCCGATAGAGCACCAGCACTCTGCCGAGGTGTGCCTGTTGTTTCAAAAAGCGCTCCTGCTCTTGGCTTAAGCTCCCCACGAATTCTCCCGCGCCCAGAACGAGGGATTCTCCCTCCAGGGAGAGAGCGGAGAATTTTCTTGCGGAATCAAAGGGAACAAAGGCTTCGGGCTCTTTGCTTTCGCCGCCGAAGTGCCGTTTCAGAGCGCTTACGGTGGGCCCGCCGTCACGGGAGGCGCAGGCAAACAGGGCAAGCATTCGGGGAAAATCTTCCGACCAGGGGGACAGTTCCTCCACCTTCATTTCCCCCGTGGTGAGCGTGCCCGTTTTGTCAAGACACACCACGTCGGTCCTGGCCAGGGATTCAATGGAATACAGTTGTTGCACCAGCACCTTCTTTTGCGCCAGCTTCACCACGCCGATGGCCAGCACCGTGCTGGTGAGAAGCATCAGCCCGTCGGGGATCATTCCCACCAAGGCCGCCGCCGTGGCAATCACGGCGCCGTTGAGATCCTGCGCCGCTCCCGTTTGGCGCCAAAGCATCAAGGCTCCCAGGGGAAGGATCACCAGGGAGAGAATGAAAATAATGCGCTTGAGAGAGCGCATCATCACGCTTTTACTGCCCCCGTCGCCCTTGACCCGGCGGGTGATTCCCGCGGCGTAACACTGCGCGCCGATCTTCTCCGCCTGCATCACGGCTTTGCCGCTGAGAGCCACCGTGCCCGAAAGGATCTGATCTCCCGCCTGTTTTTCCACGGGGTCTGCTTCCCCCGTGAGGCTGGATTCGTCCATTTTCACTTTTCCTTCCAGCACCGTGCCGTCGCACACGGCGCCTTCTCCCGCGGCGATCGCCACCCGATCCCCCGCAAGCAAGTCACTGCGGGGAATAAGAAGCTCCGTTCCCTCCCGCAACACGGTGACCTTGCTCTGGGTGACCAGGCGCAGTTTTTCCAGAGTGAGCTTGGCGCGGATCTCCCAAAACACGCCGATGGCAAAGTTGCAGAGGACGGTGCCGATAAACAGCAGATTTTTATAACTGCCTGCCAGCAGCAAGGCCGCCGCCAGCACGAAGTTGATCAGATTAAACAGGGTGAACAAATGCTCCGAAACGATCTTCCGAATGCTTTTTCCCTTCACCTCAAAGCTTTGATCCTTTTTCATTGCCCGTATCCTTTGTTTTCATAAAAACTACTTAAAATATTATACTATCGGGGAAAATAAAAGTCAAGAATTCCCGAGGGATTCTTGACATCAAGAGGCATCTTTGATAGAATAAGCGTAGTTTTGAAAAAAGGATGAGATCCATGAGCCGCATTGATTATCTCAAGCCCGTGAAAACGCTGGAATTTGACTTTGTGTTTTCCGGCTGTCCCGTGGAGATCTGCAACGGCACGGTCTATTCCCAGGTGGAGGATCACCGCCTGTTCTGTTCCGTGGGCTTTAAAAACATGAGCGGGAAAACCGTGGAGCGCCTGTGGGCACGCCTTTGGCTGTACGACAGCGACAAGGCCAATCTTCCCTATTGCAAGCTCCCCTTGGTTTACGATCTCACCCAAGCCCCCGAGGGCTTCTATGCCGCCGCGGTGGGCAAAAAAGAAAAGGATCACACCGCCCCTCCCGGCAAAAAGTTCGGGGAGGAATATTTCTTTGCCGTTCCCGAGAGCTATTTTTCCCGCCTGGCGGTGATGATTGAAAAGATCGGCTTTTCCGATCAAACGGAGCTGATTCCCGAAAACGTGACCACCGTGAGTTACCGCCGAATGGACAGCGATTTTGACGATTTTGAGAAAAAGGCGTACGAGCGCATCAATATCTACCGCCGTTTGGAAAAGCAGCATCCCGCCAAGGTGGTGCCCATGGTGCGGGAAAATCTGTGGATCTGTTGCTGCGGGGAAAAGAACGCCGCCGACGCTCCCAAATGCGCCTGCTGTTCCCGGGAGAAGGAGTGGCAGCTTGCAAACATTTCCAAAGAAGCCATAGAGAGGGACGCGCGGGAGCTGAGAGAAGAAAAAAGCGCGGATATGGCGCTGTTCGTGAAGCTGAAAAACCGCAAAAACGCCAAGAGCGCCCTGGAGGAAAAGGAAGAGGATCGCCGCCGCCGAGAGCGGGAAGAGGCGTTGCGCCACGTGCAGGAACAGCAAAAGGCCATGGATCGCAAAAAGAAGCTCTGCATGATCATTTTGGCAATCTGGATCTTCGGCTCCGCGATCTTTTATTTCGTGATGAATTCCTGAGGACAAAGCTATGAAAATCGAAATGCATCTGCACACTGCCCAAAGCAGTGTCTGCGGAAAGGTCAGCGCCGAGGATGCGCTAAGGGAATACGCCCGTCGGGGCTACGACGGGGTGGTCATCACCGATCATTTCAGCCGCTCGAATTTTGCCAAATATTCCTTTGGCAGTCCCAAAGAAAAGACGGACGTTTTTCTCAAGGGCTACCGTGCCGCCAAGAAGGCGGGAGAAGCCTTGGGACTGAAGGTGTTTTTAGGCGCGGAAATGCGCTTTGAGGCAAATAACAGTAACGACTATCTGTTCTACGGTGCCGACGAGGAGTTCTTTTACGAGCATCCCGACCTGGACGAGCTTTCCTTCTCTGATTTTTTAAAGCTCAAGCCCGAAAACTCTTTGGTGTACCAAGCCCATCCCTTTCGCAACGGCATCACCGTCACCGATCCGAAAAAACTGTTCGGCGTTGAGGTGTTCAACGGCCACGCAGGCCACGATTCCCGCAATTTGATTGCCCTGGCCTGGGCGCGGCTTCACAAGCTCCACGCCATCAGCGGCTCCGATGCCCACTATTCCCACGCCCTTTGCACCGGAGGCATCCTTGCCGACCGTGAGGTGGACACGATGGAGGAGCTGATTGAGGTCCTTCGGGAGGATGCTTACGCTCTTATCACAAAAAACGCATTGGATCCCCGGTTTTGGGGATAAAACGCCAAGGGTCGGCTCGCAAAGCCGACCCTTTTTTGTTGTCCGTGGATAAGGAGAGCGAAGACGCTTACAACGCCTTGATCCTTCGAATGCAGGAAAAACACAAGGGGAGGGAGGCGTCCTCCCTTTCGCCTTTGCAAACGGGGCAGACCTTCCCGCTCACTTCGATCACGATTCTGCCTTCTTCCTCTCCGATGGCAACGTCCGTGCCTTCTTCAATTCCCAAGCGTTTGCGCAAGTCCCGGGGCAAAACGATCCTTCCCAGCTTGTCCACCTTGCGCACGCCCTCTTTTTTGTCCATAAAAGTATACCTCTAATACATTCACTATAACGCTTATACATATTATAGCAGAGGTTTCGGAGTTTGTCGAGAGGAAAAAGAAAAAACCGAAAAGATTTTTTGTTTCTTTCCGGTTTATGTATTCTTATGGGTTTTCCTTTGCCTGCGTAATCATCAATTCCAAAACGCCAAGGATGCGGCTTTGATCTGCCTTGGAAAGATCCTCCAGCATTTGGGACAGCTTTGAAGCGCGATACTCATGGTTGTGTTGCAAAACGTCCTGAAAAATGGCATCGGCGGGACATTCCAAGGCGTTTAAAAGCTGAATCAGTTTTTCACAACGGGGAAACGAGGCACCCCGCTCGATAGTGGAAACGTAATTCACCGCCACGCCCAGCTTCTCTGCCAACTGCGCCTGGGTCAGCCCCAACTGCTCCCGACGCTCCTTCACACGTTTTCCGATTCGTTTATCAATCACGCCACATCGCTCCTTGTCATTCGCTTAACCATAGTATAATACAAAAAGCAACATAGATGAAGAACCGCAGATACACAGACTGTGCATTAGAGAATGAGTATTTGTTGTTTTTCTTGTGATTTGTAAGGAAATCCGCCGCCCCGTGTCATCCTGAGCGGAGGGCGTTTGCGCCCGGAGTCGAACCCGCAGGGCGATGGGAAGCATCGGGATCTCCTTTTGGCTACACTCCCTGCCCCGAGATCCCGCTTCGCGCTTTCGCTGTCGCTCAAGTTCGATTCCGCTCCGCTTCACTCAGGATGACACGGGGTCTGCGCACCAATCCCGCCCCGAGATCCCGCTTGCGCGCTTTCGCTTTGCTCAAGTTCGATTCCGCTCCGCTTCACTCAGGATGACACGGGGGCGGCTACGCCAATCCCGCCCCGAGATCCCGCTTCGCGCTTTCGCTGTCGCTCAAGTTCGATTCCGCTCCGCTTCACTCAGGATGACACGGGGGCGGGGAAGGTGTCTGCGAAGCAGACGGATGAGGAGAACAGATGAGGAGAGCGCGGGGCGGGGACATATATAATAATAGGAAGGAAAGTGACGAGAACGGGCGGTAGCCCAAACCCACGAATAAAAGAAAAAGAGAAGATTCTCACGAGTCTTCTCTTTCTTTTGTCTGTTCAGTGATATGCTGACTAAAGTCAGCGTGATATTTTCGCTT
>JAZNGI010000205.1:0-2140 GCA_045576375.1 Eubacteriales bacterium | reverse complement strand
TATCCCGAAAAGCGGGATCCCATATTCTCCGCCACTAAGCCGTCTACCTTCTCCACGATCCACTCCGCCAAGTGCTGGCGTCTGAGTTGAGGACGCTCCTCAAGGCCGTGAGTAAGATAGCGAAAGAAAAAGAAAAGAGAGATCATCACGGCAAGAGAATTCAACTGCGACTCCGTGACGGGGAAGTCCTGAATGGGAAGGGGCAACACGAAGAAGATTCTTGCCCCCGTCACCGACATTCCTTCGGCGGGAACGTCCGTTAAGATCTGCAAAACGATCAGCGCAAGGAAGGGCAAAACCGCCATGCCGATATAAAACAAATCAACGAGCCGAAAACGGCGATCGGCTTTGTTCATTCAATTCACCTCAAAACAGGGTTATTTTTTCATTTGCAGTCCCCGAAGAGTCACCGCGATTCTGGGGAACAGAAGAGGAAGAATAACAGCAACGGGATGGAAGCAGGGCACCAGGCAACCCACGAGGGCAACGGCAAGAAGTATCAACATTCGAAGACCCTGAGAGAGCTTCACAAAGTTTTTCACTTCTTTTTCGTCTTTTTTATCCAGGGCTTTCTGAACGGTGAGCCCCATCAAAAAGAAATTTCCCACTGCCGCGGCGGCCCCCAAAAGATTTCCCCAAACAAAAGAGATCTTCCAGAATGAGACGGCAAACACCGCAATCTGCATGATAAGACTCAAGATCAAAACCACCGCCGCAACATAGGCGGTTTCTTTCCATACGGTCGGATCAATTTTTTTCAAGCAATTACCCTCAGCAACTTAAAAATTATAAAATCATTCTTGTTTCTTGGCCCACGGGAGCTTTGGTGTCGTCGGAAACGTTCAGGGGATACTCTTCCTTGGGCAGATTGTGGAAGGGGACCACACGGTGAAGAGGAAGCTCCAGCGCCATTTGCGTGATCTCTTCCATCAGATAATCACAGATCCGTTCTCTCTCCCGCTCCAAGGGGGCTTGGGAGGAAAAACAAACGGGCCTTCCGATGCAAGCGCGCTCCAAATTGGGAGCCAGATACAAGGGAGTGAAGGTCAGTTCCCTCCCCGTCTTTCTCCGATACGCCTTGGCAAGATCCACAAAATGATCGTGAAAAGCGTTGACCACGTTGTTGTGATGCTCGTCACACTCGGGAAAGATCACGACGGAGTATCCGTCCATGAGAGTGGAAACGGTTTGTTTAAAGGTAGTGAGAAGACCCGTGTCCCGATAAACGGGAATGGTGTTGGCGTGGTTAAAAATACAGACCGCCAGGGGTGTGATGGCATAAGAGAGTAAGCGGTAGAACCATCGGACCCCTTTGGGCTTTTGGGACCAAAAGGTCTGAAAGGAATAGTCGGGAATCATGTTCGGATCCATCATTTCCGCCGTGCACCAGGTAAATCTGGGGACGGGAAGATAAAGCTCGCAGATAACGGGGCCGTGAAGCTGGGAATGATTGGCAACGAGGATCGTTGGCTCCGAGGAAAGATTTTCCGCTCCCGATACGGTGATTTGCGGATAAAAGAATCTCACCAGGCTCAACAGAACCTTGTAAAAAAACAAAGATATTCTTTTTCTCATTTTCCCCTTCCTTTCCGGTCGAAGCGTTGCAAAAAACGCTTTATGCCGCCGTTACGGACAAAAACCGAAATTATTTCCACAGAATAACATTATACAAAAAAAACCAGCCAAAGTCAATAGTAATTTCCCTCGAAAAATGTGAACAGTTTTATAAAAAAGCTTGAAAAAAAGCGAGAAAAACCTTATAATAATAACAGAAGTTATTTCCTGCAAAAAGAAAAGCCCCGTGAAACAACATGGTTTTGAGGCTTATATCTGCAGGGAGGAAAAAGGTGACGAACATGTTTAACGCACAAAAAGTGAAGAACGATTGCGTCCGATGGATCCGTGATTTTTTCGAACGCAACGGAAAAGACTGTAACGCAGTGCTGGGCATTTCCGGCGGAAAGGACAGCTCCGTTGCCGCGGCTCTTTGCGTGGAGGCCTTGGGGGCCGAGCGTGTGATCGGCGTGCTAATGCCCAACGGCCGTCAGCACGATCTTGACTGCTCTTACGCTCTTGTGAAGCATTTGGGAATCAAAAGCTTTGAGGTGAATATCAAAGACGCCGTGGAAGGCATCGTAAA
>JAZNGI010000204.1:0-3468 GCA_045576375.1 Eubacteriales bacterium | reverse complement strand
TGTTCATGGTAAAGGCCGCTGCGGCAATTCTGCCGCTGTGGCTTTTCTCCTTTATTCTTCGCAGATCCTTTTGTATTTTTCGTAAAGGGCTTCAATATCGTCCTTCATCGGGAAAAGCTTTTGCCATAGCAAAGCGTCAGGGTCGTACACACCTTCCTCAAGGCTCTTTTTCATGCTGCGGCAGTATCCCTCGTGGGTCACCTCCCACAAGGCTTTTTTCAGAGTCCGAAGCTTTTCCTTAGGGTCCTCATCGGTGAAAAGAAAATTAAGTTTCTCTTCCGGATCAATGGTTTCTTTTGAGGTCAACGCACAAAGCATTTTTGCGTACCGTTTGTCGGGCTCTTTTTCGTATGCCCGTTGGTAGCAGAGCTTGGCGTTTTCTTTTTCGCCGTTTTCCAGATAATAATCCCCCAAAAAAGCGTAAGCCTCGGCGCAGTCTGCCTTTTCCAGCCACCGAATTCCCTGCTGCGGGTAAGAGGGAAGCCTTTGGTCGGGAGGAGGAAGAAGGTTGCGGCAAACGTTTTGCTTTCCCATCAGCGTGGAGGGAAGTCGGTCTGCCGTGAGGAGATATTTTCCCAGAAGTAAGGCCTTCTCTTGACACTCTTCCACCTGAAGCAGGATCTCCACTGCCCGCTTGCGGTTGGTGGCTCCCAAAGCGGCGCCGCTATATACTCCGATGCCCTCAAAAAGCATTCTTGCCGTGGGGATCTCGTAGCCGCAAAGGCCCATTCCGTAACTCTGAAGGATCCATATGTCTGCTTCGTATCGGTCTTCGTAGCGCTCAGAACGTTTGTTTTCCTCGATCCATCGTGCCACAGCGGGCAAATACAGTTGTTGGGCGGCCTCTTTTAAAAGCCTGCGGTATTCTCCTTGGTCTTTGTTCTTTTCGATCAGTGCAAGGCGATAACAGGCCTCGGGGTGTTTGTGGGCGGCCTTGCGGTAATAGTAAAGGCGTGTTTCTTCGTCCTTTGACCGTTCTCCCAAAAGAAAGAGTGCGTGGGGCTCGTCAGCCTCAGCCGCCTTTTTCAGGGCGCAAAGAGCCTCTTTTTCATAAGCTTCTCCCGCTTCTTGGAAAATCAGTGCCGCCTTTAAATGATCGGCGGCACAGTTTTCGTTTTCCAGAAGTTGAAAAGCCGTTTTCAATTCATCATTCATCAAAAAGCTTTTTCCTTCTCGTTTATTTTTCGGATCCTTTATTCGTCGGTCTTGTTCTCTTCGAGCTCGGCGTTCTTTTCCTCGGCAGGAAGAGAATCTGCGCTTTTAGTGTCTGCGGGAGGAGCGTTTTTGGCTTTCTTTTTCGGCAAAAGCACTCTCTCACGAAGGACCATCAGTCCCACCACGATCACCGAGCCGGTGATGGCAAAGATCCACGGAACGGCAGGGTTTTGTTTTCCTTGGTTGGGATCCTTGGATTGTTCGGGGGCATTTGCGGTGGCGGAGGGGGCAACGCTTCCCGCGCCCTGGGTGGTCACCTGAGGAAAATTGTGAGAATGGGAAGGGTGTGCATCGGGATGGTAGCTTCCGGAAGGAAGAGATTCGTGGGGAACGGAGCTGGAAGCCCAAATGATCGTGATGGACGCGGAGGCACCCGCAGTCCACTCAGGGACGGAGGAAGAGGTGGGAGGATCACTTTGAAGGGGCTCGGAAGAAGAGGAAGGAACGCTTGTGGATGCAGGGGGAAGCGGTTGCTGAGAGGTGGAAGAAACGGTGGGCGCCTTCGTGGCGGTGACCCCGGGAACGAAGGTGAATTGCGCGTGGAAGATCATATTGGAGTTAGCTCTCATACCGTTGGTGTAGCCGCTCCAGCCAATAAATTCGTATCGTCCCTTTGACGTTGGGGCCTTAGTGGGAATGGCAGAGGGGACGGTAATGCTCGCCCCGGGGGACACCGTAACGGAGCGGAACAGTTTTCCGTCTGAAATAAACATCACCGTGTATTGCTTCAAAGAAGGAATGTCGTATTCTCTCACGGCAAGCTCAGAGGTGTTGGGATCGGTGTGAATGCTGTAGCAGATCCGTTTGTCCCCTCCCAGCCATAATCCGTAGATGCTCTCACCCGGATTCAGTTGGGGAGAAAACACCGTGGTTAAAACAGAGGTGTAGGGTTGAAGGGAAACGATCTGATCTGCGGTGTTGAAATAAAGAAGGTCGTCACAAAGGACCAAAGAGGAGAAGCAGCCTTCCCAATAGGCTCCCTGGGTTCCGGAGCTCCAAACGGAGTCAATGGTGTGAATCGCCACGGGAGAACTCTCTAAGAACGCAAGCTTATATAGAGTGGAGTTCTTTGCGTTGATGTAGTACCAATTGCCATCGTAGAAAACGATGGGGGAAGAAGCGTTTTTCCAGTCGGCGTAATCGTATCGGGTGCTCTGGCAAAACCCTTCCTCAAAGTCGGTGTAGCCTTCAGACTTAAGCCTTCGGTCGCTCACGAGAAAATAGCGGTGATCCGCTCTTCCTTTTCTGTCGGGAATGGGATCGTCGGCCGTAAGATCAACGTGGAACCAGTCGCCATCCAGCTTCACTCTCACCCAGGCGTGGTTCATTTCTTCACTAATCACAAGCTTGGCCTCCACGCCCAACTGTCGGCAGATCATCATAAATGCCATGGAATAAGCATTGCAGGTTCCCTTGCCTTGGGTGAAGAAGCTGTGGGCGTCGGTGGAAGCGAGGGTGGTGTCGTACTGATAGTTTAAAAGGATTCTATCGTGAATCAGAAGCAGCTTTTGCACGTTCGTGTAAGCGTAGGAAAGGTCTTGAGTCAGTCGGCCCACGGCGCTGTCGATCTGTTCCATGGCGGCGGCGTATTCCGCGGCGTTCATTCGGTAGTTTAGGGACACCTCCATGATCGTGGGGGCATCCGTATCAGAGTAAGAATAGCTTAGAGATCTTTCCAGGTGAAACAGTTCGGGATAGGTTTCAAACAGCGAATCGGTGAGCGCTTGGATCTGATCTACGGGAAGAGAAAGGGAGGAAAGATCCACCGTGCTCTCGTGATTCATTGCGGCCTGAGCCAGGATTCTTTGTGCCTCATCCAAAGATGATTCAGCCCGGGCAGAGAGGGGGAAGGAAAAAAAACCGGGCAGAAGAGTTGCGATCATCAGCAGAAGGCAACCGAACTTTTTGAGTTTCAAAACCGTAATCTCCTTTTGTTTATTACATAGTTAAGTATACTATTTCTTTGTTGTTCTGTCAACTTTTTTTGAAAAAACAAGAAGGGTGGAAAATCTTTCCCATAACTCTTGAAAAACACGGCTCTCTGTGATACAATGGCGGGGTAAATTTTGAGCTTTTCTTGAAAGGGATCCCAATGGAACTGTTCTTTTCAAATTTGTTGAGCGTTGTGGATAACGTGGGCATTTTGTTTCTATTGATGGTGGTGGGCTTTGTTGCCAATAAAACCCGCATTCTTAACGACGGCGGCGCCAAGTGTCTCTCCAATTTGGCGCTTCTGATTGTAACCCCCTGTGT
>JAZNGI010000203.1:0-2402 GCA_045576375.1 Eubacteriales bacterium | reverse complement strand
GCACTTCATGCGATGATATATGCCTTCGGCATATGGAGGAACGGATATTATATCATGCTTGCGTAGCAAGTATATCATACGGCTTGCCGTATATCATATCGCGTCAGCGATATATCATTGAAAAGCACAACAATTTATGATATAATCTTGATGAAAGAACCTCCGTTTTATCCCCTCCTCCCGCAAACAACCACCCAGCGGTGGTTGTTTTTTCTTGGCACAGATATGTCTGTTTTTTTACAAAAAAAGTCGGTTTATTCCATTGTGTAAGCCCGCAGAGTATAGTACAATAAAAGTACAAAAACAAAGGAGGATATTCATATGCAAGATCTGTTTCCAAGAACCACCGTTGGCGGTGTTTCGGTTTCCAGAATGATTATGGGCACCAACTGGTTGTTTGGTTGGAGCCACACAGGTCCGGCCGCAGATGCGGGCATACGGGAAAAATATCAAAAGCCTGAAGACTTTTTCCCCGTGTTTAAGGCCTACCTTGACAGAGGCGTGGATACCCTTATGGGCCCCATCAGCTCCAACGAGCTTTGGGTCAATGCCATCAAATACGCTGAGGATAAGCTGGGGAAAAAGATCACCGTGGTGGAAACGATGAATCTGAACGTGGAAGACTCTCCCGAGGCGCGCAGAGAAGCGCAACAGACCATACGCAAAAGCCGCGAGAGCGGCGCCACCTTTGGACTGATTGCTCACAACAGAGTTGAGGATCTTGTGAACAAGCACCAAATGGCCATTCCCCGCTTGTCCGATTACCTTGCAATGATCCGTGACGAGGGTTTGATTCCCGGCGTTGCGGCACATATGCCGGAGGTTGTGCAATACTGCGACCGAAACGAATATGACGTGGAAACTTATATTCAGATCTTCAACTGCATGGGCTTTTTGATGCAGGTGGAGGTAGAATCGGTGGCAAAAATTATCCACAGAGCAAAAAAACCGGTAATGACGATCAAGCCCATGGCCGCAGGAAGATGCACGCCGTACGTGGGACTCACCTTCAGCTGGAACGCTATCCGCGATTTCGATATGGTAACGGTGGGCGCAGGAAGTGCCCTGGAGGTTGAGGAGGACGTTGAGATTTCCCTGGCCGCCATTCAGCATCGCTTCCCCTATCTTGGGTCAAGAAGTTCCCCCGTAAAGCAGGCCGTATTGGGTCATTAAACCGCCAAAACCAGGAGGACAAAAGCTATGAGAAAGGTCAACAAGCTTACGCTTTCCGCAATGTTTATGGCATTGGGTCTGGTTCTGCCTTTTCTTACGGGACAGATCCCCGAGATCGGTAACATGCTTTTGCCCATGCACATTCCCGTGTTTCTTTGCGGTCTTATCTGCTCTTGGCAATACGGGCTGACGGTGGGAGCGCTCCTTCCCCTGTTGCGCTCGTTTCTGTTTGGAATGCCCCCTCTCTACCCCAAGGCAATCGCCATGGCCTTTGAGCTTGCGGCGTACGGCTTTGTAGCAGGGTTCATTTATGCCAAGGCAAAAAAGAAAAACCTTGTCAGTCTGTATGCCGGCATTATCATTGCCATGCTTGCAGGCAGAGCGGTTTGGGGCATTGTCCAAACGGTGCTTCTGGGCCTTGGTAACACTCCCTTTTCCTTTGCCGTTTTCCTCTCTTCGGCATTCATTGAGGCAATACCGGGAATCATCATTCAGCTTGTTCTTTTGCCGGCAATCATGCTTTTTATTCGGAAAACCAAAATCAAGGGATAAAGAAGAGCCCCATCTTAAGAACGATCCTATAGCGAACAAATACCAACCGCATAGCGGTTGGTATTTGTTTTCCCTTCTCTTGATTGTTGATCTGAGACGACGCCTTTTATGACACAGGCAGTGTAATCGTGTGTTTTCCTTGTTTGACGGCGTAGTCGAGTGCAATCTTGGTGCCGCTTTTGCGGGTGGTGGGGGCGAGGGATTCATCGTAATAGACGACACAGTATTTGCTGTTATTGATCATTTCGTAGTTGCGCTCCACGTAGACGGCTCTGCCTGCGCCGAGGATCTTTTCGGGATAATAGGTTTCGTCATAGGATTTGAGCAAATATGCCATATAATCATCGTTGATATACGGGAATTCTGCCCGCACGTAGATTCGTTTTACGTGTGGGTATTTTTCTTTTAATTTGGTCACGAGCTTAAGGCACAGGCGGTCAAACTCCGATTTACTGCCAAACAAAAAGGTGTCGACTTTTTCGTCCGTGATTAGCTTTTCAATTATCGCACACAGTTGCCATTTAAGTTCTTCGGTCTCGTTTATCGTTCTGTGTCCGAAGAAACAGCAGGTGTTCGTTTTCATGTGCACCTCTTAAAAGTAAAAGATTTTTTACTTATTATACATTATCTTTCACTTAAAGTAAATACATCTGCAGTTTTGGGCTATAATAATTTGC
>JAZNGI010000202.1:0-10690 GCA_045576375.1 Eubacteriales bacterium | reverse complement strand
AAAAAAAAAAAAAGGAATGAGAAAAAAAAAAAGGAGAAACCCCGCGGGGGAAAAATTGCCGCAAAGGCTTTTACCATGAACATATCGAAAAGATTTTCAGCCCGTTATTTGGAGGAATTGTAATTCAAGCGAAACCGTTTTAACAGAACCACCAAAGGGGGAACGGCAACGATCTGAAGGATGATCCCCGGGACGGCGTTGAAAAACGCACCCGCAAGAAAGGCTTCCATTCCGAAGGAAGCGGTGCTCATCACGGCAATACGATAGGAAACGACTCCCCACACCACACGCCCCGCCAGCATGGAAAACACCAAGGAAACGTATGCATAGGGCAATTTCTTGGGCAGAGCCCCGTAGAGAAGGCCGGCGCAAAAACCGTAGGTTGCAAGCTCAAAGGACATTGCCAATCCATCGGGAAACAGGACGGGAGCTCCCAAAAGCAGATAGCGCAAAAGAGGGCAAATGAAGCCCACGCAAAGACCGTGCTCCCAACCGCAGATAAACCCGCACAGGAGAATGGGAAGGTGCATTGGCAAAAGAGCTCTTCCGAATTGGGGAATAGCGGCAGTCAAAAAAGGAAGGGTGATGCCTAAGGCAAGCATCAAAGCGCTGACCACCGTTCGTTTTAATCTGAGATCTTTCATGAAGGAACCCCCACTTCTTCCAGGTACTCATCCAGCAAACGGGCGGCAACCGCCACCAGCTCGGCACAGGGACGTTTGTTATAATATTCTTCGTTTCTCGGTGAGGGAACGGGAGAAGTGTCGCTCCCCTGCTCACCCAACAATTCACGGCAAATATAGGAGCCGTTTTCCTTCTCAAACCGAGAGATCAACTCACGCACTCTGGCATAATGCTCTTTTTTCAGTTCCCCGTCCTCGGGATCGTCATTGCCGAACAAATGCCCCAGCACCATAGCCATTCCGCTGACCGCTCCGCAAACCTCGCGCAGACGGCCAAACCCACCGCCGAACGAAGAGGAAAGCTTGGCCCCGAGGGTACGGTCAATCCCCGTGAGGTCTTCAAAGGCACAGAACACCGCCTGGGCACAGTTATATCCCTGCAAAAACAAAAGTTTTGCTTTTTCATCGTGCTTGATCATTTAAAATCTCCTCAATAGAATTTACGTTTATTATATAACATCCGCCCGCGCTTGTCAACGAAAAGAAGGGATTTTGGCGTGTTGAAAAACCATCAGACGCCCTTGGGCCTCCGATGACAGCTTTATCAAAGAAGGATCTTTTTAAATGCTTTTTTTCCGCGGCGAATCACAACGCCGTTTTTCAGCTTTTCTTCCCCAAAGGTAAAGCGGATATCGCTGACCTTTTCACCGTCCGCCACAACTCCGCCTTGTTCCACGGCTCTTCTGGCTTCGGATTTGGAGGGGCAAAGCCCGGATTTCACCAGCAGGGTGAGAATATCCACCGCTCCGTCGGTGAGATCCTCGCAAGCAAGGGTGAAAGAGGGCATATTCTCGCTATCGCCTGCGGCGGAGAAAATGCTCCGTGCGGCGGTTTGCGCCTTGACCGCTTCCTCTTCCCCGTGGACCATCTTGGTAAGCTCGTAAGCCAGGATCTCCTTGGCGGTGTTAAGCTGGCTTCCTTCCCATTGATCCATTGCATCAATCTGCTCCAGAGGCAGGAAGGTGAGCATACGGATGCACTTGAGAACGTCCGCATCTCCCACGTTTCTCCAGTACTGGTAGAAATCATAGGGAGAGGTCTTGTTGGGATCCAACCACACGGCACCGCTGGCAGTCTTGCCCATTTTCTTTCCTTCGGAGTTTAAAAGCAGAGTGATGGACATAGCATAGGCACCCTTGCCCAGCTTTCTGCGGATCAGCTCGGTGCCGCCCAGCATATTGGACCACTGATCGTCGCCGCCGAACTGCATATTACAGCCCATGGTCTGATAGAGATGATAGAAATCATAGCTCTGCATAATCATATAATTGAATTCCAAAAAGGACAGGCCCTTTTCCATTCTCTGCTTATAGCACTCGGCGGTAAGCATACGGTTTACGGAAAAGCACGCTCCCACCTCGCGCAGAAGCTCAATATAGTTCAGACCGAGAATCCAGTCGGCGTTGTTGACCATCACGGCCTTTCCTTCGCCAAACTCGATAAAACGGCTCATTTGTTTTTTGAAACATTCACAATTGTGCTCGATCACCTCGGGGGTCAGCACGTTTCTCATGTCGCTTCTTCCCGAGGGGTCGCCGATGTATCCCGTGCCGCCGCCGATGAGAGCAATGGGGCGGTTTCCTGCCATCTGCAGGCGCTTCATCAAGCAAAGCGCCATGAAATGGCCGACGTGGAGACTGTCTGCCGTAGGGTCAAAGCCAATGTAAAAAACTGCTTTTCCGCTGTTGATCAGCTCGCGGATCTCTTTTTCATCAGTCACCTGAGCGATCAGGCCTCTGGCAACCAGCTCTTCATAAATCTGCATAAAACACTCCTAAGATAGATTACGGGAAAAATCCTTGGGGAGAGAGCTCCCCAAGGACGAAAAAGTTAATTACCAGCCCAGAGTTTTCAGATAATCTCTGCTCATCTTGACGGCCTCCAGGGGATCTCTCTGGGTGGAACGGTCTTGCTCCACCACTACCCAAGCGGCGCCCGCCTCCACGGCCGCCTCCAGAATGGGAGGGAAATTCTGAACGCCGTGGCCCACGGGACGGAAATCAAAGTCGGCGTTATTTTTGTCGACCTTAACCTCTTTGTTGCCGATGAGCTCGTACAAGCCTTCCTTGCCGCCGCCCACAAAATCCTTCAGATGCACCACGGGGCTGCGACCGGTGTACTTTCTGACGTAATCAGCGGGATCTTCGCCGCCTACCTTGACCCAACAGGTATCAATCTCAGTCTTAAGATCGTCGGGAGAAACGCCCGCGTAAATAAGATCCAAAATGTACTCGTCACCGATCTTGCGAAACTCAAAATCGTGGTTATGATACAGAAGAGTGAGTCCGGCTTCTCTGAATTTCTTTCCCAGCACCCGCACGCTTTCGATGGTGGAAGGAAGGGTTTCTTCAGTGAGGAAATTTTTCCGATCCAGCCAAGGAATCACCACGAAGTCACAGCCGAGAATCTTATAATCGCGGATCACTTTATCGGCGTCCTCCATCATTTGCGCATAAGGGACGTGAGCCGAGATGGCTCTCAGGCCGATGCGGTCAAGCTGTTCTCTGAGCCAAGCGGGATCGTTGTCGAACAGACCGGCAAACTCCACGCCCACGTAGCCTGCATCTTTGACTTTTTCAAGAGTGCCCACGGGATCTGCCTGAAAAGCGTCACGAACGGAAAACAATTGTAATGCAACGGGTAACTTCATTTTTTTCTTCCTCGCAATTCATAATGTTTGAATTGATTATAACACCGAAATCCAAAAAATGCAAGAGTTTTGGAATGATTTACAAAATAAAATAATAAAGGCAAGACAAGGGAGAAGTTTCACTTTTCCCCATCGGTTTCCCCGTGCCGGGAAAGAAAAACTTTACTTTTTTAAAAAATTGGTGTATAATGTCGTTACTTTACGAAACAAGGAAGGAGAGCCCCTATGAATCTGAACGGAAACTATCTCAGACTCAGCGACGCAGATCCCGCCGCTCTGATTGAGAAAAAGGTGTCGGACCACCAGTTTGCCAACCCTGACACGGTGATCCTGCGCTTGGACACGGAGGATGCTCCCTCCGTCCTTCCCGACTGTGTCGGCCGTGCAATGAGCGAGGCGGCAGAACAACTGGGAAGCGACCCCTCCCTTCGGCGCGTTCCTCCTTGCAACGGATACCCCTTTCTGATCCAGGCCATCCGAGAGTACTATGCCCAAAGAGATATTCCGCTTTTTGACACGGAGATCTTCGTGAACAACGGCGCCAAGTGCGACATTGCGGGCATTCTGGAGCTCTTTGACGAAAACAACACCGTGTTGATCACCGAACCCTTCAACCCCATTTACTATAACGCCAATCTTTGCGCGGGACGAAACATCCGTTTTGCGGGAGGCGAAAAGGAAAAGGGCTTTCTCCCCTCTCCCGACGAGGATCACGCGGATATTGTTTATCTTTGTTCTCCCTGCAACCCCACGGGGGCGGTGTACCCCAAGGACCTTCTGAAGGAATGGGTGGATTACGCCCTGTTCCATAACGCCCTCATCATCTTCGACGCTTCCTACGAAAGCTTCATTCGTTCCGATGAGCTTCCCCGAAGCATCTACGAGATCGAGGGAGCCAAAAAATGCGCCGTGGAGATTTGTTCTCTGTCCAAGGCGGCGGGCTTTGCCAACACCCGTTTGGGATACACGGTGATCCCCAATCATCTGATCGTGGATTCCGTTCGTTTGAATCAGCTTTGGCTGAGGAGAGAGCGACTGAAATTTAACGGCGTTTCCTACATCGTGCAAAAGGGGGCGGCGGCCGCTCTCAGTGCCGAAGGGCAGGCGCAGATCCTCCGTCAGGCAGACCGCTATCTCAAAAACACTCAGCTTTTGTCTGAGGTGATGAGTCGCAAGGGGCTTTGCCGGTCCCACGAGGTCCACGCCCCGCACCTTTGGTTTGGGTGCCCGGGAGAGATCAGCTCCTGGGAGTGCTTTGACTATTTGCTCTCCCAAGCGGGCGTGGTGGCGATTCCCGGAAGCATTTTCGGCTCCAAGGGAGAAAATTACATGAAGATCACCGGATACAATTCCGCAGAGAACGTAATTCTGGCCGCAAAGCGGCTGGACGCCCTTCTTCCCGACAAGGTGCCGAGCGATGGATGCTAAGAACCCCAAGGAGCTTCTCGGCCTCCTGCCCGAGCGCTATCCCACCGCACACAAGGGAAGTTACGGGCGGCTTCTGTTGATCGGCGGCAGCGAAAAAATGACCGGATGCATGGTTCTTGCCTCTCAAGGGGCGTTACACAGCGGCGTTGGCATTTTGGAATGCGCTTGCGAAAGGGATGTGTCAAACATATTAAAGCTTCGCCTGAGCGAGCCCGTTCACACCCTCATTGAGGATCCCTTTGCCCGCTTTGAAGCCTGTTGCCAAGCCCTGATCCCCCGCCTTTCCTGCGCCACGGCTTTGGCCATCGGCCCCGGCTTTGCCCAGGGAGACCCCCTCTCCCCTCGGGGAGAAGCGGTGCGGGATCTGATCCTTCTGCTTCTCCACCGATCACAATGCCCCGTGGTGCTGGATGCGGACGGACTCACCGTGTTTCAAACCGCGCCTCATCTTCTCAAGGCCTACGGACACCGATTGGTCGTCACCCCCCATCCCGGCGAGCTTTCCTGCCTTACAAAATCTTCCCTCCTTCAGATCCAGCAGGATCGGCAAAAGGCCGCCGCACACTTCAGCGAGGAATACGGCTGTGTGACCCTGCTGAAGGGCCACGGAACCCTCGTAAGCTCTCCCGAAGGAGACTGCTTCACCAACCCCACGGGAAATCCCTACATGGCACGGGGCGGCAGCGGCGACGTGCTGACGGGGATCATCGGAAGCCTTCTGGCTCAAGGGCTCTCCCCCTTTGATGCCGCCCGTCTGGGCGCCTATCTCCACGGCGGCGCCGCGGATCTTGCCGCAGAGGAGCTGGGGCTTTCCATGCTTCCTTCGGACATTTCGGTGCGCATCGGCGCCTTTTTAAAAAAACAAAAAGAATGAAACCCCTTCACACTCTCATAAAATGGAAAAAAGCCATGAAACCGAAAGAGAGTGTGTTATGAAAAAAGTCCTTTCTTTGCTGATTCTTCTCCTGTTGGTGAATTTCGTTTCCTGTGAGTACGACAAGACCCAAGCCATTCAAGAGCTGTTTTCTCCCGAGCATTGCCACAAGGCCGTGTTGTGCTTTGATGAAACCAGACACGAGATCGTTCTTTCCATCTACGAGGACAAGGTGTTCTCCCTTCGTTTTACCGACGGAGCCCTGAAGGGCTTGGAGAAGATCTTTGAAGGACAAACGGAGCGCCATCGCTTGGAAGAAACGGAGTTTACCCTTCCCGCCCCTTCCGACTACGCTCTGATCTGCGAGGCGGTGGACGATCTGTCCCGCCGGCATTACGTGCATCAAGCCCCCGAGGAGGGCGCCTCATCTCTTAGCTTTTCCTTTACCGACGGCGATGCGGAATACACCCTGCAGACCGACCTGAGCGCAAGCGCGCTTAAACATCTGAAAATCGTCACTCCCCGGCATCGGATCACCCTTGAATTTATAACCACCCACGAGGCAGCTTATGTTACTCCATAAAACCATCTCCCCCAAACACAGAACCTGGACTGAGATCACCCCCACCCATCTGCAACACAATCTTCGCGCCATCAAGCAAGCACTTCCCCAGGGAACGGCCACCATTGCCGTGATCAAGGCCAATGCCTACGGCCACGGGGCGCTGATCGCCGCCGATGCTCTGAAGGAGCTTGCCGATTGCTTTATGGTGGCAGAGATTAACGAAGCTCTGGCGTTAAAGAACGAAGGCGTGACTCTTCCCATTCTCATCGCGGGATACACCGATCCCGACTACGCGCCCGTTCTGGCGGAAAACGGGCTGATCCAGTGCGTTTTCTCCGCGGAATACGGCACGGCTCTTCACCACCGCGTTCCCGAGGGACAGCGTTTGAAGGTGCACATCAAAGCAGACACGGGAATGGGCCGCCTGGGCTTTCCCTCACAACAAATGGACACCGTTGACCAAATCGCCTCCCTCTGCCGTTTGCCGCGCTTAGATTGCGAGGGCATTTTCTCCCATTTTGCTCAAAGCGAAGCAGAGGACGGTGCCTTTACCAAGCTTCAGGAAGAGCGCTTTGGCGCCCTTATTCAAGGACTTTATGACAAAGGGATCCGTTTTCGCTTCCGCCATATTTCCAACAGTGCTTCGGGAATGCTGGGAATTCCTTCCTTTTGCAACGGAGTGCGTATCGGCATTTCCCTGTACGGCGCCTACCCTTCCCCCTACGTGAAAGAGCGTTGGCTGAGTGAGCATCCCAATGCCGATCTGAAGCCCGTGATGAAGCTGAAGACCAGGATCATTCAAATTCGCAGTCACGAAGCGGGAGAATCAGTGGGGTATAACCGCCGCTTTGTTGCCGAAGAGCCCACACGCATTGCGGTGTTAGCGGCAGGCTATGCCGACGGGCTTCCCCGCTTGTTGAGCAGATCCCCGGGTGCTCCGGTGATCAGCAAGGACATTCGGCTGGTGGGAAGCGTTTGTATGGATATGTGCTTTGCCGACGTGACGCACAGCGAAAAAGCGCTTATCCCCGGGGATGAGGTGACCCTTTTCGGTTCCCCCGAAATCAGCGCCGACGATTGGGCAGCCCATGCGGATACCATCAGCTACGAGATCTTTTGCAACGTTTCCGCCCGCGTTCCTCGATTGGTCACGGAGGAAAAATAATTTTTGCAGAGGGCTTTGTTCAAATTTTGATTATCTGATCCACGGACAGGACGCGGTTTTCGCGTTTTGTCCGTTTTCATTTTTGGGTTCTTTTCGCCTTTTTTTGACGGATGAATATAATGAAAAAGAAAAGGGATCCATCCGCAACGGGAATAAAACCGCCGATCCGTGGCAAAAATAAGATCACAAAGAACTGAAAAAAGCGGAGTGAGGAACTTGACGGTCAAAAGAGGAGATATTTACTATGCCGATCTGAGTCCCGTGGTGGGAAGCGAGCAGGGCGGGATCCGTCCCGTGGTCATCGTGCAGAACGATCTGGGGAACAAGCACAGTCCGACGGTGATTGCCGCCGCCATTACCAGCAAGACCACGAAAAACAAGCTACCCACACATATAGAGGTGGTTGCGGACAAACACGGCTTAAGCCGAAATTCCGTGATCCTTCTGGAGCAGGTACGTACGATCGACAAAAAGAGGCTGAAGGAAAAAATGGGTCATCTGGAGGATGACGTTATGGCAAAGGTGAACGCCGCCATTACCGTCAGCCTGGGACTCTCATAAACCCAAGAGGAAGCGTTGCAACAAAAGCAACGCTTCTTTTTTGCGGCCATTCAAAC
This sequence comes from Eubacteriales bacterium, assembly GCA_045576375.1. Lineage (GTDB taxonomy): Bacteria > Bacillota > Clostridia > Oscillospirales > SIG627 > SIG685. The sequence goes on along the minus strand of JAZNGI010000202.1, from coordinate 2,708 downwards.
TTTTTTCATTTTTCGGATAAAAATATTTTTTAAAAAAATCATAAAACATCTACCATTTTCTCTCAAAGTAGTGTATAATACAAATGTGAAACTTATTTAACATTTGATTTATGAACAAAATTACACTTTGATGCAAAAGAAAAGGAGAATAACATGGCAACGAAAATTCTTGTTGTAGACGATGATCTGAACATTTGCGACGTGTTAAAGCTATATCTGACCAACGAAGGCTACGAGGTGAAGACCGCCAACGAGGGCACCGAGGCTATCAGCGCCTTCAAGATCTACGAGCCCGATCTGGTGCTTTTGGACATTATGCTTCCCAGGAAGGACGGCTGGCAGGTGTGCAGAGAGATCCGAGAAATGAGTTCCAAGCCCGTGATCATGATCACCGCCAAGGGCGAGGTGTTTGACAAGGTGCTGGGGTTGGAGCTGGGCGCAGACGACTTTATCGTGAAGCCCTTTGATATGAAGGAAGTTTCCGCCAGAGTGAAAGCAGTGCTCCGCCGTTCGGTGATGAGAGACAATTTCGACGACGGCGAAGTGATCAAATTCGAAAATATGGAGATCAGCCGTCAGAAGTATGAATTGAAGCTCAACGGCAAGGCCGTGGACATTCCCCCCAAGGAGCTGGAGCTTTTATATTTTTTGGCATCCAACTATAATCGGGTGTTCACCAGGGATCAGCTTTTGGATAAGGTGTGGGGCTTTGAATACTTAGGCGACTCCAGAACCGTGGACGTTCACGTGAAGCGGCTGAGAGAGAAGCTGGAAGGAGTCAGCGACAAGTGGCTCTTGAAGACCGTTTGGGGCGTGGGGTACAAATTCGAGCTTCTTTGATTTTGGATTGAGCTATGTTCAAAAGTATATTTACCAAATACATCTCGGCGTTTATGGTGATCACCCTCATCAGCTTCACGCTTCTTGCGGTAATCATGGGATCAATGATCACCAATTATTCCTTTGACGCCAAAAGGGCGCTGGTGGAAAGCAGCTCTCTGAGCACGGTGCAGAGCCTGCGCTCCTACATGCAACTGACCGGAAAGGATCTTTCCGAGCTTCTGGCCAACAACAAGGAAGAGATCCGTCAGACCTTGACGGTGCAGGCAGAAAATTCCGAGGCGATCTTATTTATTTGCGACACCAAGGGAGCGGTGCTGATCTCCTCCCTGGAGGAAGCAGATCCCCTGCTCCCCCAAAACATCCCCGAAAAAGTGATCAACGACATTATAAACGGCCAGGGACATTACACCTTCAGCGATCTGAACGGAGTGTTTGAAAAGAAGCATTTGAATTCTCTCCACGTGCTTTACGATGATTCCGAGGCAGAAAGCAGTCGACAGTCCCCCATCGCTGTCCTGTTCATCAGTGCGCCCTCCGCCCAGATCACGGGCTTTGTGGATCAGATGTCCCGCACGGTGATGATCTCCACGCTGTTGGTGTTTATCGTGGCCTTGATCGCGGTGTATCTGATCTCCGAAAAGATCACCGAGCCCTTGAAGGAAATGAGCAAAGCCGCCAAATCCTTTGCTCAGGGGCGCTTTGACGTGCGTGTGCCCGTCCGCGGCGAGGATGAGGTGGGCGAACTGGCCAAGGCGTTTAACAATATGGCCTCCACTCTGGAAAAGGCGGAGGAAATGCGAAACACCTTCCTGGCCAACATTTCCCACGATCTACGCACCCCTATGACCTCCATTGCCGGAATTATCGACTGCATTCTTGACGGAGCCATCCCCCCCGAGAAGCACGGACAGTATCTGCAACAAGCAGCTTCGGAGGTTCGCCGTCTTTCCCGACTGGTTTCCTCCCTCTTGGATATTTCCCGAATGCAGGCGGGGGACCGAAAGTTCAATATGACTGCCTTTGACATTTGTGAAATGGCGCGGCAGACGCTGATCTCCTTTGAGAAGCGCCTGGATGAGAAAGGCTTGGAAGTGGAATTTGAGTGCTCCAGCGACAACATTACGGTGTGGGCCGACACCGATGCCATTCACCAGGTGGTGTTCAACCTCATTGACAACGCCGTGAAGTTTTCCAACGAGGGCGGCACTCTGAGCATTCGCATCAACGCCAAGGACAAGAAGGTGTACGTTTCGGTGGGCAACACGGGAACGGGCATCCCTCCCGAGGATCTCCCCTACGTGTTTGACCGCTTCTACAAGTCCGACCGTTCCCGCGGCCTTGACAAAACGGGCGTGGGCTTGGGTCTGTTCATCGTGCGCACCATTATTGAACGCCACGGCGAGGAGATCCGCGTGAGAAGCGAATATCAAAAGAACTGCGAATTCACCTTTACCCTCAGCGCCCTCCCCGAGGCTAAGCTTGCCAAAACCTAATAACAGATGGAAAGGGCCCACGAAAAAAAGTGGGTCCTTTTTTTCAAAAAAGTGTTGACAAAGCTTGTGCAATAGTGTATAATATCAACCGTTGCGGGGACACCGCAATGACAATGAAATAAGAGATGCTAGTGTGGCTCAATGGCAGAGCAGCTGATTTGTAATCAGCAGGTTGGGGGTTCGACTCCCTTCACTAGCTCCAGGGGGAATGCCCGAGCGGCCAAAGGGGGCAGACTGTAAATCTGTTGTCACTGACTTCGGTGGTCCGAATCCACCTTCCCCCACCAAAAAATCCAAGTCTTCGGACTTGGATTTTTTTATCCATTGCGAAAGCAATGGTATATCATCAACGAAAGCGTTGCTATCGTTGTA
>JAZNGI010000201.1:0-13957 GCA_045576375.1 Eubacteriales bacterium | reverse complement strand
TCCTCCGCAGGGGGCGCCTTTCATGGGTTAGTTTGCTTTTTGCGCTTTTTTCTTTTTGCCGTGGAGGGTGGTGCCGATCAGGCCTAAGCCGCTGACGATGAAGAGAGCAAGCCACAAACCAAGGGGTGTGCTGTCTCCGGTCACGGGTGCTTGAGGAGGTGCGGGAACGGCATAGACGTTTTCAAAGACGATCTCGGTGAGAGCATCGTTGCTGCCTGCTTTCTTGATCACAGGGGCGGATGCCGCCAGCTTGCCCTTGCCTTCATCTACCACCTTCACTTCCACCACGTACTCCGTTTTGTCGTAGGTCACGTGTTGCAGTGTTCCGGTTTCTTCAAACACGGTGTAGGTGTAGACGCCTGCTTCGGTGAGAACGATCTTATCGAAAACGATCGCTCCGTCTTTGGTGTTGGTTGCCGTTGCCACGACGTTGCCGTCGTTGTCCTTCAGCACGAACTTGAACTCTCCGTCCTTCAGGTCACGGCCGATGAGGTTCTTGATTGCGCTGATGGTGATATGGGTGTTTTCGGCTTCGTATGCGTTGCTGAATACCACCTCATCCGCCTCGTCTCCGTCCAGCGTGTAAACCACGCCGTCTGCCGCAAGGCGTCCGTCCTTGTCGGAGATCACGATCTGTACCCCGTAGACGGTTTTGTCGTAGGTCACACCTGCCACTGCGTTGTTCTTTTCTGCGATGGTGTAGCGGTAGGTGCCGGCTTTGGTGAAGTTCAGGGCGAAGGTAAAGTTGCCGTTCTTGTCGTTCTTTGCGGTGGCAACCTCTGCATTTTCGCCGTCAAGCACGGTGAAAATGAATTCCTCCGCATTCAGCTCGCGGCCTTCCAGCTTCTTCAAGAGCTCGCTGTTTGCGCCCAGTACCACGGTTACGGGATCGGGAGCGTACTCGTTTACAAACTTCACGGCAGGAGCTTCGGGAGTACCCACACCCTCTGCTTTTGCCTGTAACAGGCCGTTGCCTTCGTCGGTTACGGTTACCGTTACGGTGTAAACGGTATCGTCGTAGGTGTAACCGTACTGATTGAGATCGGTTTCTCTGATCTCATACTCGTAGGTGCCCACCTTGGTGTAGGTGATGGCGTCGAACTGGAAGGTGCCCGTTGCGGTGTTTTTCACCGTGGTGTCAGCGGGCAGGGGAGCGCCTTGGGTCTTTGCCTTCAAAGAGAACTCAAATGCATCGGCTTCCAACTGCTTGTGGCCGCCTTTGAGCTCCTTAGCACCGAAGAGGATGGCCGAGGTTTCCTTGGGGTTGTATTTGTTGTCAAATTCAACTGCCGCATCTTCGTTGGCTTTGTTGGTGATCTTCGGAGTTTCGATCACCAATTTGCCGTTGGCGTAATCATCGGTGACCTTAACGGTTACGGTGTAAACCTCGCCGTCGTAAGTGAATCCGCCAAGATCAGCCTGCACCTCGCGGATGGTGTAAGCGTAGGTGCCTCGTTTGGTGAATGCAACCGTGCCGAAGTTCACGTTGCCGTCGGCGTCGTTTTCTGCCGTGGTGTCAGCGGGCAGGGGAGCGCCCTGGGTTCCTTCGATCACAAAGCTGAATTCGCCGCCCTTGAGGGTGAAGCTGTTTCCTTCGGATGCAGTCACCTTTTTCTTTGCACTCAGACTAAACAAATCGGTGGCATCGGGACGGTATTCGTTTGCAAAGTTCAAGGTGGCTTTGTTGGAATCCTGGCCGTTGACCGTGACCTTGATCTGAGCGTTGGCGCTGTCATCGGTGGCAACGATCACCACTTCCTTCTCGGAGCCGTCATAGCTTACGCCCGGGATCTGGCCGTCGATCTCGCTGACAACGAACTTGTAGGTGCCGGGTTTGTTCACCTTCACCGCCGCCGTTGCTTTATCGCCCTTGGCGGCAATGGTATAGGTGGCCCTATCCACACTTTCGTTATCCAGAGTGAATTCAATGTCGCCGTTGGTAATTGCGGCCAAGGTAGCGGCATCGGCAGCTTTCACTTCAAAGTCAAACTTGTCTGTGGTGAGCCATTGGTCATCCTCGCGGCCGGTAAAGGTCTTGGTAATGTCAATGGTTACATCCGCAGGGTCTGCGTTGTAGAAGTTTGTGATGTTTTCGCCGCCCGTAAGATCAGTGAGGGTTGCCGTAAGTTCGCCGATGCGGTTATCATACACGGTGAACACTGCGGTAATGACCTGCTCACTGTAGGTAATGCCCGCAACCTTATCTCCTTCATCGGGCACGATCTCCTGAACGGAAACAACGTAGGTGCCTCCCTTGGTGAAGGTGATGGCGTCAAAGAGGATGTTGCCGTTTGCCCCGTTGCCCACGGTGGTCACGGAGGGGAGGATGATGCCGTCTGCGGGATTTGCGGACACCACCTTCATTTCAAACTCGAATTCGCCCTGTTTCAGCTCTTCGCTTCTGTTGCCGTCGATCACCTTGTTGATCAGCGGCAGAACAGCCGTTGTGGGGGTGGGAACGTAGGTGTTGTTAAACGCCACGGCAGCAGCCGTTTCCCAAGCAGAGCCGTTGAGCTTTTCCAAAGTGGCGGAGGCAACTCTCAGATTGCCGTTCCAATCGTCTTCCACGATCACCGTGTAGCGGAATTGGCTTTCGTCGTAGGTCGTGCCGCCCACTTTGTTTTGGGGAATATACTCGGTGATGTAATATTCGTACGTTCCGGCGGCGTCATAGCTTACATTGTCAAGGAAGGTGATCTGGCCGGTGTAAACGCCCTGTGCGTCGGCAGAAGCGTCAGCGGTATGAGTCACGAAGCGGTTATTCACTTGGGTGCCGTTGAAGCGCTCTTGGATGACAAAGTAAAATTCGCCGGCCAAGAGGGATTTTCCGGTGAGGTTCTTGGTGCCGCTGAGGCTGACGGGAGTGCCGCTGAATCGGCTTGTGTAGGTGTTGGTAAACTCAGCCGCGGGTCTGCCGTCGGCGTAGGTGACGGACACCACGTCCAGATCGCCGTCTTTGTTCACGTCGTCAATGACAACGGTAACGACGACTTGTCTGCGGTCGTATTCCACCGAGGGAGCGCTGCCCTGAGTTTCGGTGACGACGAATCGGTAGGTGCCGGCCTTATTGAACTGAATGTTCTCGAAGGCGAAGGAGCTTGCAACGCCGTTTTTCGCACCGGTAACGGTTGCGGTGGAGGAAGGCACGACAACTGCGCCGTTTCTTACTGCGTTGTTGGTTGCGGCATCGTAGCCTGCCAGGTTAAATTCAAAGCTTTCGCCGTCTTTCATGTCTCTGCCGTTGAGAGTCTTGTTGCCGTTAATGTGGGCAGAAACGGGGTTGGGCGTGTATTCGTTGCGGAAGGTGACGATGCGTTCGTCGTTGGGATAGATGGGGGATACGTTCAGGATGTGGCTGTTTGCATCCACCGACACAACAACGTCCACGGTGTATACCGTATCATCATAGCTCATTCCGTTAACGGGAGTTGCCGGAACGACTTCGCTCATCTGATAGCGGAAGGTGATGGAGCTTGCGTTGTCGGGAATCATATCCTGGGTGAAGGTCACGGCGGGGAAGGTAACGTTATGACCTTCGTTTTCAGTAGTGATGGCGCCGTTTACGCTGCCCTGAGGCATGGGAACTTTCGAAACGCTGTTTTCCACCACTGCGCCGTTTTCCACAACGCCGATTGCTTCCAGTTTGAATTCAAACATGCCGGAAACCAGCGGGTTTTGTCCGGAGTTGTCGGTGTAGTCCTTGAGAGCAACGGGAACGCGAACCACTTGGTCTACGGAATACGTGTTGGTAAACTGAATGGCATCCTGGGTATTGTCATTCACAACCAGTTCCCCGTTGGTGTAGGTGAACAACGGAGCGGCGCCGTCGTCGTACAGCTTCTGAATGTCGGACTCGGTCACGCTCAGCGTGCCGTTGCCGTTGTCAACCACCGTAACGACCAAGCGGTAGAGCGCTCTGGAATAGGTCATGCCGGGGAGATACGCATCGTTGTCGGGTTCTTTTTCCACGATGGTGTAACGGTATACGCCCGGTGCGGTAAACTCAATGGTGCCGAAATCAAAGGTTGCCTTTTGTCCGTTCGCCTGGTCGGGCCCGTTCACGGTCACGCCCGCGGCAGCGTCGTAATTGGCGGGCAGAGGCGCGTTGTTGTAAGGAGTGATAAAGAACGTAAAGGAATCGTTTGCCGTCCATTCACGGCCCGCAAGGGTCTTTTGACCGCTGAGGGTGCCGTTGGAGGGGAAGGTAACGGGAGTCACTTGATAGGTGTTGGTAAAGTCGGCAACGCGGGTCTCGCCTGCCGCGATGGTGCCGGTAGTGCCTTGGGATTCCGTCACGAACCCGGCCTCGGCAGCTTCGGTAACCGTGTATTCGGTTTCGGGAGGCAGGCTGAAGACGGTGGCGGTCTGACCGTCCTTCAGAGAGAGCACCTTGTTGCTTGCGGAGATCGTGCCGTTGCCCACGGGTTGGCCTTCCCGGTTCACGATCACGTAGTCGTAGGTACCGTTGTTGACTTGGTTGCCGTCAAGCTCAACGGTGAATTCAAAGGTCTTGTCGGGGGCGGTGAGGCCAAGGCCTGCATTTACGGTCTTGCTGATCTGAAGATTGCCGCCTGCAATCATAGAGAGCAAGCCGTTGTTGCCCAGATGTACGATGAATTTGCCGTCATAAGCATCCGTGCTGCCCTCAGCGTAATGGAATTCGGGCGCATAGAAGTCCTGAGCGGTGTTGGTGCGGTTATAGGTCTTGGTACCCTCAAATTTAAGGATTCTGTTCAGACGGGGAGAGCCCGCCACTCGGTAGAGATAACCGTCGGCGCCCGTTTTGATCTCCGTCCGTTTCAGCTGCGTGCCGGTTCTTTCCACGGCGTCCACTTCCACGGCGTTGCCGTGATAATACTCGTCGCGGTAGTAATACGTGGTGTCGTCGTCCAAGCCTTCGGCCGCCGTTACCTGATTTTTAAATTGGGCGTCCTTGTAGATGGGCATATCCTCAAGGATGTAGTAGAAGCCGTTGGTGTGAGAGGGCTCAAATTCCACGGTGGTGTCGCCCACGGTGAAACCGTTGATCAGATGGGGGTTGGTGTATTCGTTGCTGTAGAAGTTGACGGTGCCGTCGGTGTTGGTGTGGGCTGCCAGGTATTCCGGCGAGATCTTGGTTCTGTCAACGTAGGCATCGCCGTTATTGGTTTGCTTTACCACTTCGGACTGCAAGCCCACCGAGTAGATCACTCTTGCGGGGAACGCGCCGTTGTTGGTGTGAGTCTTCACCGAGCCGTCGGCGTTCAGGGTCACTTCGTTGACGCGAAGGGGGATCACCGCTGCGGGGATCTTCACGACGAGGGTCTGCTTTCCGTCGGTTTCGGTTACCGTGATAACAATGTTCTTGATCTCCTGATCGCCGTAAACAGGGCTGTGAACTTCGCCTGCAAAGGTGTAGGTGGTGACGTTTCCTGCAGTGCTGACGTTCTTGGCAGTAAAGGTCTGGCCGGCGTAAATGATGGCCTTAACGTCCTTGACTTCCATGTAATCCCCGATGAGGTCGGTGTAGGTGATATAACCGTCGGTCATGGGATCGCTTCCCTTGATCTCGGTGGGAACCTGGGGAGCGGAGATGGCGATGTTGGCTACGATCTCGTTAAACACGCTGGTGACTGCCGAAGCGTTGTCTGCATCGTAGTAATCATCCACCAGGTTTTTCAGCGCATCCCTGTCGGTGTCAATGTCGTATTGAGCGTTGGTCCCGGTGGGATGGGTGAACCGATAGGTTTCATTGCTGTTGGTTTGAACGGAAGGAGTGCCGTTATTGGTGATGTAGGTGCTCCAGGCGCTTACGATGGACTGCGCCATGGAGTTGCTTGCCTCCCAATGGGCCTTGGGGTTCAAGGTGATGTTGGCCAGATCCTGTTCGCCGGTATAATATTGATAGCCCCAAACGCTTTCGGTGTTGCTGAGGCCCTTGATACCCATGCCGATGGTGTACATGGTGGTTTCCATTTTGGTACCGGTAACGCCGTAGTTACGGTTCACGGCTTCCTTCATGAAGCTGCCGGTCATCAAGGCCTTCATGCCGTTGCCGTAGTAAGGGCTGCCGCCGGGGCCGTCGTTGTTGTTGTTGCCGGGGGCCCACCAGGAAGAGGAATCAGAGGAATAGGTGGGGGCACCGTCGGAAAGCAGCACCACGGAGGGAACTCTCTGGAGGGTGGAGCCGTTGATGTTGGCAGTGGTGTCGTCTTCCGTTGCCAGCATGTTCATACCTGCGTAGATACCGCGCTGGATATTGGTGCCGCCGGTCACGCTGCGCTCGTCGGTAACGGTCTGATTGGTGCCTTCTCTTTTGGCGTGAACGTACAAAGTGCCGTTATTGTTGCTCAAAGAAAAGAAATCGGTGACGGCGTTTGCACCGTTGCCGCGGGTTCCCTTTTCATAGCGGCCCAAAGGAAGAAGCTCTTCCGACTCGTCCGCAAACGCCACGACACCCACGCGGGTGTAGTCATTGAGTCCCATGATCTCCTCAATGGCGTCGTTGAGAGCGTTGACGGTGTTAACGATCCGTCTGGTGCTGTCGGTGGAGCTCATGGCGTCGGTCATAGAGCCGGAGGTGTCAATGATAAACACCACGTCCACGGGAGCCTGCGTGGAACCGGAAACGGATTCCGAGGTTGCCAGAGCAGAATAAGCAATCAGGAAGTCCTCGCCGTTTTTGCCTTCGTTCAGCTTAATGGTGGACTGTCCGCCGCCGTAGGTAGCAAAGGTCACGTCGTTGGAATAAACGGACTTATCCGTCCAGATTCTTCCGGCGTATTCGGTGGAGGCGTTGTCGCCCAAGGACAGAGAATACAAGGTGGAAGTATCAAGGTCTGACACCTTGATTCCCGCGCCGCCTTGGTATCCGTTGCCCTCGGCTGCAAAGGCCATCATCGATACGATGGGCAGACAGGAAAGCACCATCGCGAAGCACAGGATGATGCTGAGCAATCGCTTTGGCAGTTGGAATTTTGTTTTCATGATCTTTCCTCCGTGTGAGAAGTTTATATATTATATATCGACTCTTGTCGTTATTGGTGTGGGGGATATGTCCGGTAAGGGAGGCGGGAGTGCGCCCTTTCTATTCGTTTTGCACCGTCTTTTCGGTGTTGGGTGATCGTTGGTTGCTCTCACAGGTACAAAGGCCAAACAGTTCTTTGCACGCTTTGAAATGTTTGCATTCCAGACAACTGTCGCCTTTTTTTCGTCCTTCATAGTGCTCACAGGGATCTTGCATCGCCGTTACAAAGGGGGCGCCGTCATCGGTATATGAGGGGTTCTTTTTAAAGTCGGGATAGATGGGCATGGGCTCACTGTCCTCGGCGTGCCGTTCGAAGTCCTCGTAATAGCCGTAGTAAAGCTCAAAGGTTTTTCCGGCTATGGTAACCGTTTTGTAGAGATCTCCCTCTTTGGGAGAGGGCGGCTGCGTTGTGTCTTTCATTAAAAAGGTGGTAAACATAGAAGCTCCCTTCGCGGAATGGGGATTTCGGAGTCGGAAACGCCAAAGGCGTTCCTCGTTCCGAATAAAAAATCTGCTATACTATCTTATGAGAACAGTATAGCAGATGATCCGATTTTTTGGCACTACCGAAAAAGAACTTTTTAGGCTATATTTTTTTCAACTTCTCTGTCCTTTTTTGCTCCGAAAAGGACAGGCGGTTTTATAGGATGGCGGCAAATTCTTCTCGTTTCATACTCGTTTTGGAGGACACGGCAGTGATGGCCTGCTTCACGCCTGAAACGGACATATGGAGCTTCTGGGCAATTTCGCTGTTTTTCAAACCGAAGGCGGCCAGCTTGGCCACCTCCCGCTCTTTGGGGGTGAGCGTGGTGGCAAGGTTGCGGCCGCGAACGGTTCCGCTGAGCTTGGTCCACCCTTCGTTATACGTTTTGTAAAGCTGATTCACTGCGTCCCACGCCTCCCGGCTTACGATGGAAAGCCGTTGCTCCAAAAGAGAGTCCAGCGTGCGGCGATACTCGGCCAGGATTCCCAAGAGCTTATCCGGCAGAGCCAAAGCAATGGCGCGGTCAAGGTGGCGGATGGCCTGCGTGTCGTTGCCGCTGTTATGATACACCACCGCACAGGTCAGGCGAAGATAGATCTCGGCAATCACCGTGCGGTCGGCCGCCGCCTGAGAGATCATCGGTTCAACGCAAAGAGGAACAACGGACATGAGGGACAGCCCGTAAATGCCCTTTACCTGCAGTTCCTTTGTTGCCACGGCATAGCTTGCGGCATACAGATATTTCGCGTAGTAAACCTTGGCCGCCGGAAAAGAATCCCGAGGCAACGGATCAAAACAGCCCACCTTGAACCACTGGGGGAAGGAGGAAACGTCGTAGAGCATACTGTCGATTGCCGTAATGGAAAAGGACATAATATCACGGCCTGCATCCGTTTTTGCGGGCGCCTCCGTGATGTGCATTTTCGCCTTGCGCCACATATTCAGGTCGCCCTGCCAAATGGCGCAGAGCGCAAGGAGCATGCCCGCAGACAAAATGGCGTAAAAGCCGGAGTGCTTGCGCAACAGATAGTTGGCACTCTCGTAAACCTTATGGATCTCGCCCCTTGAATATGCAATTTCAGCGGCCAGCAAGGTTTGCGCTTCCGGGTTATCCGCCAAAGCCTCAATGCTCTGTTGCGCTTTGCCGGGCGCACTGTAAAGATCGGTCATGTGCAAAAAGGGCGTTTTGCGGGGCATGGGCATATCGGCCCCCAAAGGTCCTTTGCGGCCTTGCTTGGTCCTGCCGTCCGCAGGACGGGGGGTGTTGGCAGGGATCATCCAATTGAAACCAAAGCGTTGCGCTCCCGGGATTCTGCCTTTCTTGCAATAATCCTGTACCCGCCGCAGGGACAGCGCCCATTTCTCAGCGGCTTCTTGCGAGGTCATCATTTTCATTTTTTTACCCGCTTTCGATCCGTCGTTCCGGCGACGGATACGACTCTTCTATCTGTCGCCGCGGCGACAACTGCAAGATTTCTTTCTGTCGTTCTTGCGACGATTACTGTTTTTATTATACTGCGTTCTTGCGACAAATGCAAGAGGAATATTTTTATATCTTTTCGCCGTTTTGGTAGCGGGAGATCACCTCTCCTTGGGGATTGCGGGTGATGCCGGTAATCAATTTTCCTTCTGCGAAGTCACCCTCGTAGATGTTGCCGTTGGCCCAGGAGTAGGTTCCCTTGCCCGTGCGCTTTCCTTCCAGAAAATCACCCACGTACACGTCGCCGTTGGTCCAAATGTATGTTCCTTTTCCCATGCGTTTGTCGTCCAGAAAATCACCTTCGTACACGTCGCCGTTTTTAAAGTGCATCTTGCCCTTTCCGTTGCGTCGGTTCTCCACGAAGTCGCCCTCGTAGCAATCGCCGTTTTGCCAAACGTATTTTCCTTTTCCCGTGCGTTGGCCCAAAACGAAATCCCCGTCAAAAACGTTGCCGTTTTTCCACACCAGGCGGCCTTTTCCGTTCAGCTTGCCGTCTTCAAAGCCGCCCTCGTAGTGGTCCCCGTTGGTCCAGGCGTATTTTCCGATTCCCGTGCGTTTGCCGTCCGTAAAATCGCCCTCGTAAACGTCGCCGCTTTTAAAGTAAAATTTTCCTTTTCCCGTGCGTCGGTTCTCCACGAAGTCGCCCTCGTAGCGATCCCCGTTTTGCCAAAGGAACACGCCCTTTCCGTTGCGGTTGTCGTTGCGGTATTCTCCTTCGTACACGTTGCCGTCCTTAAAGAAGTATTTTCCTCTGCCCGTGCGGCTGTTCAGGAGGAATTCTCCTTCGTAGCGATCGCCGTTGGCCCAGGTGAAGCGCCCCTTACCGTTGCGCTTGCCGTCCAAATAATCTCCTTCGTAGGTGTTGCCGCCGTGGAAGGAGTATCTGCCTCTTCCCGTCAGCTTGCCTTCCACGAAGTCACCTTCGTAGCGATCCCCGCTGGGCCAGGCGTATTTTCCCCTGCCCGTGCGCTTTCCTTGTGTGAAGTCGCCCTCATACACGTCGCCGTTATGAAAGCGCATGCGGCCTCTGCCGTGATACAGGCCCCCCGAGAAGCTGCCCTCGTAGACCGTGCCGCTGGGGTAGGTCAGGCGGCCCAAGCCTTGGTATCTTCCGTCGGAGAGCTCACCCTCGTAAACGTTGCCGCCGTCCTCGGTAACCGTTTGAAACACGGGAGGCATCACGAAGGAGAAGGGCTCCACCGGTGCCACGGGAGGAATGATCTCCGAAAAGGCGGGGAAGGCGGCGGGCGCCGCGGGGGAGGCAAGGGCGCGGCATTCTTTAAAGAAGGCTTCCCCGCACAGAGAGCGGCACAGCGCTTCCAGCGAGGGGAAGCGGTTTTTAAACACCGCCTGGTAGGTGCCAAGCTGCATTTCCATTCCGGGGCTCAGCTCCACCTTCTCCAAATACACGGAGAGAATGTCCTTTCTTCGGGAAATGGCAAAGTTGAGCTCCCGTTTGCAGTTGTGAGACTGCAGATAGGAGTCGGTGATAAACAGCACGAACTTAGAGCAGCTCATCACCTTGTTGGCAATGTATTCGGGCCATTCACTGCCCGCTTCAATGCCCTCGTCAAACCAAAGGGCGATCCCGTTGCTCTTGAGAGCGTTGATAATGGGAAGCACCCAAGCTTTGTCGGCGTGGGCGTAACTGATGAAAACGAAGGGTTGACCGTTCATAAAGAGCTTTTCTCCATTCGGTGGTAATGATGGTTTGATTTCTCTTCATTATACTACCTTTTTTCCCTTTTTTCAAGGGTTTGCGCAAGATCGGGAAGTGAAAAAACACGATGTTTTGAAAGGAACAGATGCAACACAACCGCTGCTTTGCAACGAAGTCATTTTGTCAATTTTTGATACATTTTCATCAGCTCTGCAACACAAGTGCTTTCCGTCATTGTCTTCACATCAAACCCATACGCTTGCATAACAGCGCGGTCGTTGCGGCTCTTTTTCTATCTGCTTTTGCCAGACGCATTCGACGCTTTTGTATCGCTGGGTGTGATTGAGTTATTTATATTCCATAGGAAGAAATGAAGCTTGTCATTGATATCCACATTGATGTTTAGTTCAAATTGGAATGTGTGTCTGTATGTTTGAATGTTTTCCGCATCGGATAATTCAAAAACAATGAGGTGTTTGAAACAAAATGCCGAACCATCCCACTTATATGTGCCATCCTCGTTTAGTTCTACACAGAAATTTGTTTTCCAATTATGTTCATCTTGCGGCGCAAGAAACGTTCCTTCATTCATTGATACGGTAAAGATGGAAATGCCGCATAAATCAAACAAATCATCAAATCTCTCTTCGACTCCTTTGGTCCTTTCGACAAGAGAGTATTCATCAACAATTTTTACGCCGTTTGCAATATTATTAGAAATATTCTTCATCTTACATTCGATAAATCCATAATCTTCGATATATTTATCGATCTTGATTTTCATTTCCTCTTTGTCCAAATTGACAATATGGCACGAAACATATGGTTTTAAAGAGACGGCATGCTGTTTTTGCGTCATTTCTTGATTTTGCTTTAACGTAAAATATAATGCAAGCATTGTAATCAGTCCACCCATGGCTGCACCGGAAAAACCTATCCAAGCATCGGCTGAACCAACTTGATCCACTATTTTGAAGTTTTTAAAAAACAAAGCAAATGCGTATGTTCCAACTAATGAAAATACAATCACAAACAGCGTGGTTAAAAGCAATCTCTTTGATTTTAAATTCGTCTTGAAATCCTTTACCAACAAGTGGATTGCAATGACAGTAAGGAGAACGGAAATAAAACCTAACAAGGCTAATATAATCAATTCTTTCATTGGTTGCTCGCTCCAATTAAAACTTCAAAATACTTATCCATCCGCTGATCCGCATATTCCCCAATGAGCTCTATCATTTCCTCGGCATTGCCGTCACGGAAGTAGGCATCAAAAGCATTGTAGTATCGCTTGCGGTCTGTGAATTTGACGTTGATGGGAGGGTAGCCGTTGCGGATGAGGTCAAGGTTGAGGATCAGTCTGCCCGTTCTGCCGTTGCCGTCGATAAAGGGGTGGATCCCTTCAAATTCCAGGTGGAAGAGGGCAATGCGTTCAATGGTGTGCATGGTTTGCCGGCGCTCCTTGTTGACAGCGAGAAGCTCGGTTATTTTTGGCTGGATCATAAAGGGCTGAACCGGTTCGGTGTAGGCTCCCATAATATGCACGGGAATGCGTCGGTACACACCTTTATCCTCGGGACGGTTCATCAAAACCAGAGAGTGGATGTTTTTAATCACGCTTTCTGTCAGATCGAGCTCTTTGGTTGCAATATCCTGCACATACATAAAGGCATCCCGGTGTCCCACAGCTTCAAGGTGATCCTTCAGCGGCTTTTGTTCAATGGTCATTCCTTCCAAAACCATTGCCGTTTCTTTTAATGTGAGAGTGTTGCCTTCAATTGCGTTGGAATTGTAAGTGAACTCCACCATAAATTCTTCCCGCAAGCGTTCTGCCTCGCCTTCGGTGAGAGGGCGAAGCTTTTGGAGCCGTTCCTTTTTCTCGGACAGCAGATTCAGCATTGTGGCCTTGGCGGTGCGTCCGTCCCTGGGTTTGTCTGCAATTTCGGGAATCATATAGAACTTTCCCTTGCGAATGACCCCGGGGATCTTGCCTTCTGCGCATAGAACGCGAACGCGCCGGGGGGTAATACCCCATTTTTTTGCTGCTTCTGTTACCTTAATATATTCCATTGAGAGATTCCTCCGCATGATATTTGTGTTCTGTGAGTATTGTAACACATTTAAGGAACAATATCAAGCTTTAATTGTGTGTTTGTAAATATATTGTTCCCAAACGGCGGGTTTAACGGGGGATTTGAGGAATAAAACATTGAATTTTCTCTGCTGCCGTCGGTTTGGACTCTTCCCGCGAAGCGGGATCTCATTTTTCAATGATGCATCGCCTGCGGCGATATGATATACGGCGATGCCGCATGATATACTTGCTACGCAAGCATGATATAATATCCGTTCCTTCATATGCCGAAGGCATATATCATCGCACGAGGTGCGATATCATATCGAAGATATATCACCCGTTCCGCAAGGAACGGATATCATTGAAAAAAGTCACCTTTGTCAGTAGACAAAAGTGACTTTTTTCATGCGAAAGACTGACCAAAAGTAGTGTAAATAGGGGTAAGAAAGCCAAAAAGTACACCATTTCAGTTATACAGTAAGATTGTGCAGAAGCTTTCCAATCAAAGTCTGGTCTGCTTCAAATTCAAATCTTAAAGAATGCGCAGAAAAGGATGCACCAAGCTGCCCCTTAACAAACAAGTGACCGTTAATCATCTCGAAATCGATGTATCCGTCCGTATCAGCACCGACATCAGCGATGCGAAAAGTTCCGTTCAAAGCACAATATGTTTTTTCTATCGTGCTTATGATATCGGAGTAGAAATGATCAAACAAGGTAAAAGTATCGTGTCCCTTATAGTTTTCGCCTTCATACAAAATTCCAAATGTTATACAAGGTGATCCTTTGATATATTTATACTGTTGTTCAAATGGCACCTGCAATAAGCAAAATCTAACCTTGCCGTTATCCCACAGTACAACATCTTTTTGTGTCATTTTACATTCTCCTTTGCGGTTTTGCAGGAGGCGATCAACAGTCTACGAATATTGCCACAAAGTTTCTCTGCGTGTTGATATGTTGCAATGTCTATCCTTTTGGTATCAAACATCAGTTTTAACCAATAACTTGTTTCGTTGGATTCCTTTAATGCGATTTCTAACTTTGCGACAAAATCCTTTTTGCTCTGTGCATATTGTGCTTCGTGAATGTTTGCACCGATGCTTGTTCCGCTTCTGCCGATTTGGTTGGAGATGATAGATTCGTGATTCGATTTCAGATGTTTAACAAGATTTATAATATCCACAGAGAATCCCATAGAAAATTCAGCGAGCTTATTCTCTTTCACAATAATCGCCTCCTTTTAATTA
>JAZNGI010000200.1:0-1515 GCA_045576375.1 Eubacteriales bacterium | reverse complement strand
TTCTCCCCCGTGTGGAAAAAGGAAGGGAGGGCCTAAAAAAAAAAAAAAAAAATGGGGGCGCCTGGTGGGCCCCTCCGCTTTTCGTGCCGGGGTGTCAAGCTTGTTGTTTTGGGCAGGTAATGGAAAAGATCTGTTCAATGGCATCGTGAAGAGCTTGGGCGGCGGGAGTGGTGCAGGCTCGGTAATACACTTCTTTTCCCTCCCGACGGCTGAGGATCACTCCCGCGCTTTTTAAAAGCTTCAAATGGTGAGACAGAGCGGGACTGGTCATTTGTAATATGGCGGAAAGGTTGATCACGCACTCCTCGCAATGGCACAAAAGCCAAAAGAGCTTCAAGCGGCAAGGATCTGATAAGAGCTTGAACAGAGCGCAAAGCTGCTCCGATTCTTCCTTAGAGGGAAGAGTCATAGGGAAAAAGGCGTTCCCGTGGGCATGGTCGTGAGGCAGAGAATTCATGGGATCCTCCTTTTGATATCAGTCATTTTGTTCGTTCATGGGGCGAATGGTCATTGCCCGCAGGGAATTGCCGATGGCCAGCACCAGCACGCCCACGTCGGCAAAAATAGCGGCTCCCATCCCCGTGATTCCCGCCGCGCCCAGCACCAGGCAAAGCAGCTTCACCGCCAGGGAGAAAGCAATGTTCTGATGCACGATGGCAACGGTTTTTTTGGCAATGGCAACGGCAAGGCTGAGTTTTTTGGGATCGTCGTCCATGATCACTGCGTCAGCGGCCTCAATGGCCGCATCGCTTCCCATGGCGCCCATGGCGATCCCGATGTCCGCACGGGCAAGCACGGGCGCATCGTTGATGCCGTCTCCCGCAAAAAGAAGCGTTTCGTTTTTCTTGCATCGGTTCAGCGCTTCCTCCACCAGCCTCAGCTTATCCTGAGGCAGGAGTTTTGCGTGAACGGAGGAGATCCCCAAAAACTCTGCCACCCGTTGGGCAGGAGCAAGAGCATCTCCCGTGAGAAGTATCGTTTGTTTCACTCCCAGTTGTTTTAACGCCCGAAGAGCAGACTTGGCCGTGGGCTTGATCCGGTCGCTGAGAAGAATGCTTCCTGTAAAGCTTCCGTCCAACGCCACGTATACCACCGTGGTGCCTTCCTCTGCCCGGGGAAGAACAATGCCTTCCCTTGCCATCAGCTTCTCGTTTCCCGCCGCTACCCGCACGCCGTCCACCAGGGCCACGATTCCTTCCCCCGGGATCTGTCTTGCATCCTTCACCCGCCGCGGATCGGGGGAGAAGGGCGCGGCTCTCAGAATGCTTTGGGCAATGGGGTGGGAAAACAGGCTTTGGGCGTGAGCGGTGTAATATAACAGGCGCTCCTCCTGTCCCTGCTGAGCACGGATCTCGTCCACGGCAAAGATGCCCCGGGTGAGGGTGCCCGTTTTGTCAAATACGGCGCATTTCACTTGGGCCAGAGCTTCCAGGTAAGCGGAGCCCTTCACCAAAATGCCCTTTCGTCCTGCGGTGCCGATGCCTGCAAAAAAGCTCAAAGGCACGCTGACCACCA